>DATMSC010000130.1:0-3036 GCA_035565595.1 Longimicrobiales bacterium
GCGATGCACGACTACGGCCTGTGGGCGACGGTGAGGAGAGCACCCCGATGACCGCCGATCTCGTCATGCTGACGATCACCCGCGTGGAGTCCCTGCATCTGGCCGACCTCGTCGGGCAGTTCGCCGAGCTGCTCGCCGACACCGACGCCGCCACCGACCCCGCCGTCGCGCGCCTCGTCCCGGACGCGTACCCGGACGATGAGGAGGCGGGGCGCGAGTTCCGGCGTGCCACCGAGCACGAGCTGCTCAACCGCCGCGCGTCCGACGCTCAGCGCATGCTGGCCGGCCTCGCCGAGGCGGGCGCGCTCGAGCCGGCCGCGGACGCCCGGGTGGACGACGTCATCGACGTCGCCCTCGATCCGGAGGCGGCGCGGGCGTGGATGCGCACCCTGGCGGCCATCCGTCTCGTCATCGCGTCGCGCCTCGGCATCCGCACCGAAGACGACCACGACGAGGACGATCCCCGCTTCGGCGTCTACGACTGGCTCGGGTTCCGGCTCGAGGGACTCATCCAGGCTGTCGACGGCGCCTAGGTGTTCTTCCCCGTGAGGTTGTGAACGCGGTCGGCTGGGGTTGATCCTCCGAGGGCGGTGTGGGGTCTGTGGTGATTGTAGTGATGGAGCCAGGTCTCGTAGGCGTCTTCGCGTTCGGCTTCGGAGCGATAGGCGCGGGCGTAGGCCCATTCAGCGGCCAGGGTTCGATTGAAGCGCTCGACCTTCCCGTTCGTCTGGGGTCGGAACGGGCGGGTGCGTCGGTGTTTGATCGTCTCGCCGAGGGCAGCAGCGAAAGCGTGGGAGCGATAGCAGGCACCGTTGTCGGTCATCACACTGGTGACGGTGATGCCGTGCTCGGCGAAGAACGCTCGGGCGCGGACCCAGAACGCGGCGGCGGTTTCCTTGCGTTCATCGGGGAGGCGTTCGGAGTAGGCCAATCGGGTGCAATCGTCGACGGCGTGGTGGAGGAACACGTAGCCGCGCGACGGGGATGCGCCCTGTCGGGCGGCGTGTGTTCGGGCGACGCCGGCGCGGCGGTCCTGCTTCGATCCGCGGCCATGGACGCGCCAGCCGCCGCCGTCCGGGATGACGCCGAGTTTCTTGATGTCGACATGGACGAGCTCGCCCGGGGTCTGCTTCTCATAGCGTTCCGGTTTCTGCTTGCGGACCGGAAGGCCGGTGGCCTGGTCGAGGTGGTGCAGCAGCGGCATCCGGTAGCGGGCCAGGACGCGCCCGACCGTGGAACGCGGAACGCCAAGGTGGTAGCCGATCCGGTGCGGCCCCCACCGCCTCGTGAACCGGAGCGCGACGATGCGTCGCTCCAACCGTCTTGGCAACTGTGATGGCATCGATCGTGGTCGGGAGCTGCGATCGCTCAGCGGCAGCCCGGCCCGATAGCGGCGCGCCCATCGCGACGCCGTCGCCGGCGACACCTGGAACCGTTCCGCGGCTCTTCTGACGGCCCAGCCATCATCAACGATCGAGGAAGCGAGCCGACGACGCCCTTCCGGCGTCAAAGGCGCGTTAGCGTGAGTCACGAAGACCTCCGTGGAATCCGATGTGAGGGTGGTACCCACATCGTCCCGGAGGTCTTCGCCTATCTCACACGTTCACAACCTGACGGGGAAGAACAGCTAGGCGGAGCCGGTCAGCACGTTGTTGACAGTCGGGTAGGGAGAAGGCCTCCACGATTGGTGGTGTCTAACGTCACCGAAGTGGAGGCCTTCTCTTGGTCCACCGTAATGCGCGGCTCACTGTCACGGGCCGGCTGATCCTCGTGCGCCGTGTCCTCGCCGGCCGGCCCGTCTCGCACGTCGCGAAAGAGATGGGCGTGTCCCGGCAGTGCGCACACCGCTGGCTGGCCCGCTACCGCGATCTCGGCGAAGCAGGGCTGTCTGACCGTTCCTCGCGCCCAGCCTCGTCGCCGACCGCGACACCGTCGGAGACAGCGGCCGCGGTCGTCGAGCTGCGCTCGCGCGAGCGGCTCGGACGCGACGAGATCGCCCGCGCCTGCGGGGTCAGTCCACGCACCGCATCCCGGCTGATCGCCCGAGCGGGCCTTCCGCCGCTGCACGAGCTGGACCCGGTCACCGGGATCGCGTTGCGCGCGTCCCGACGCACCCAGGTCCGCTACGAACGCGAGACCCCGGGGGACCTGGTCCACATCGACGTGAAGAAGCTCGGCCGCATCCCCGAAGGCGGCGGTTGGCGCGTCGCAGGTCCAGACACGATCGATCATCACGGCAGCCGGGATCGGAAGGTCAAGCTCGGGTTCGACTACGTCCACGTCGCCGTCGATGACCACTCCCGGCTCGCGTTCGCGCAGATCCTCCCCGATGAGAAGGGCACCACCTGCGCGGCGTTCCTCGCCGCCGCGGCCGAGTTCTTCGCCCGCCACGGGATCCCGATCCGCGAGGTCATGACCGACAACGCGAAGAACTACACCATCTCGGCCGCGTTCCAGGCCCAGCTCCAAGCGCTCGGCGCGAAGCACATCACCACCCGGCCGCACTGCCCCTGGCAGAACGGCAAAGCCGAACGGTTCAACCGCACCATGCAGGAGTACTGGGCCTACCGCGCCCCCTACGTCTCCAACCAGCACCGCGCTGAAGCGCTCGCGCCCTGGCTCGAGCACTACAACTACGCTCGACCACACACCGCCTGCGGCGGCCGACCCCCGATCAGCCGGGTGTCACCAACCTCATGACCAGGTACAGCTAGGCGGCCTCGTCCGCACCTTCGAGGTACGGGTCGACGCTGTCCAGCCGCCACAGCTGGAACAGCGCGCCGATGCGGTCCTTGTCGTCCGGGTACGCGTGACGAGGGTCGGTGGGCACGAACCGCTTCACGACGAGCATGTCGATGATGCGGGCGTCGTCGTGGATGATGCCGTTCTGAGTCAGCGGGTCCAGCGCGCCGCGGGCGAGCTTGTCCACGTCCGGAGGGCCGACGGGGAGGGTCACCTTCGTCTTCGGGTGCGATGTTGGGCGGGGCAGCCAGAACTCGACCGCGCAGAACAGGGGCCCGTCCATCGGCAGCATGT
>DATMSC010000131.1:0-10650 GCA_035565595.1 Longimicrobiales bacterium
ACCGCCGACCAGCGGATCCGCTTCCGCCACACCGGCGCGAGCTCCGGCCCGTGCCCGGGCGCGGACCCGGTTCGCGATCCGGGCGATGAGCGACCGGCGCACGGCGGTTTGTCGCGCGTTTGCCGACCTGGCCGTCGGAACGCCAGCGCCGGATGGTGCCGCGCGTCGCCGGAACGACCACCGGCGCGCCGGTTCGAGGGAGAACCCCACGGTGCCCCGCGGGTCCGGGGACGTCGAATGCTCGGTCGGTGACATGGTCCTGGCACCCGGCGGACGATGTTGCAGCGGCCCGACGTCGCGCTCGCCAGAGTCGACCCGCACCCGTTGCAAGCGCCGCGCCTTGCCGTCCCGATGAAGCCGACCCGGCGCGGGCACAGCCTGTCTCCCCGGTCGGACGGCGCCTACATTGGGCAACATGACTCCGGCTGACATCTCGGAACATGGAGCGGCTGCCACCCGCGGCCGTGTGTGGCGGCAGCCGGGATTCCCCGACGGGGCACACGAGGCCGTCGGATGACCGTCGGTCGGCCTCCCGGGCACCTGCGCCGTGAGGTGGGGCTGGCTGGCGCCGTCCTCCTCGGGATGGGATCGATGGTCGGGACCGGCGTCTTCGTCAGTGTCGGTATCGCGGCCGGTGTGGCCGGCCCGGCCGTGATCCCGGCGACGCTCGCCGCCGGGCTTCTCGCCGCCGCCAATGGCATCTCCAGCGCGCAGCTCGCCGCCGCCCACCCGGTCAGCGGCGGGACCTACGAATACGGCTACACCTGGCTGTCACCCGTCCTCGGCTTCACCGCCGGGTGGATGTTCCTCCTGGCCAAGAGCGCATCCGCTGCCACCGCCGCCCTCGGCCTCGCCGGTTATTCGCTGGATGCACTCGGCTATGCCGGCGAGGGTTTGCGCGTGCCGCTCGCCGCAGCGGCGACGATCGCCATCACCGCCTTCGTCGCCGGCGGGATCCGGCGGTCGAACCGGGCGAACGCGCTCATCGTCGGCGCCGCGCTGCTCGGCCTCGTGCTACTGATCGTGACGGCGCTGCCTGTCGCCCTCTCGAGCGGAGCTGGCCGGTTCACCCCGTTCGCATGGGGCGGCGATGCCGCGTCCGGACTTGGCGCTGTCCTGCACGGGAGCGCGCTGATGTTCGTGGCGTTCACGGGGTATGGGCGCATCGCAACGCTCGGAGAGGAGGTGCGTGACCCCAGGCGCGTCATCCCCCGGGCCATCATCTTCACCACCGCCGTCGTCACACTCCTCTACCTGGGAGTCGCTGCGGCCGGGGTGGGCGTCCTGGGAGCCACCGCGTTTGGCCAGGCTGCCGAGCAGACTGCCGCACCGCTGGTCGCGGTGGCGGATGCGCTGCGTCGACCCTGGCTTGGGCGATTGCTGACCCTCTCGGCACTCGCTGCCATGGCCGGTGTTCTCCTCAACCTCGTCCTCGGGCTTTCGCGCGTGCTCCTGGCCATGGCACGCCGCCGCGATATGCCCGCCTATCTGGCCCGCGTCGATGAGGCGAGGTCGAGCCCCGTCGCGTCGGTATGGGTGTGCGGCGCGGCGATCGCGCTGGTCACCCTCGTCGGCAGCGTCGAGGTCACCTGGTCGTTCAGCGCGTTCACCGTGCTCGTGTACTACGCCATTACGAACCTCGCTGCACTCCGCCTCCCGCCAGGAAAGCGGTTGTTCCCGCGCTGGATCCCGGCCCTGGGTCTCGTGGGGTGTCTCGGATTGGCGTTCTTCGTGAGACGCGAGGTGTGGCTGGTCGGGCTTGCGCTCCTCCTCGCCGGTGTGGCCTGGCACGTGGCCCGACGCCGGTTGGCTGGGAGCGCGTGAGCTATCAGCACTGACCTGCGCTACCGCCCTGATTTGCCTGCACGGGCCGCCCGGGCCACGTTGCCTGTTGCGGTCTACCGCTCGCGGACCGCGTTGCGCTGGCGGAGAGGTCCTTGCCGCCTGATGCTGCGCCGCCAGTCCGGACCATGATCGCTCCGGCCATGACAGGAGCCACGTCCAGGTCGATGCCTCAATCCCGATACGAGATACGGGCGCTGCCTCCGTTCCGGCTGGACCTGACGGTGAATGTGCTCCGGCGAGTGCCGTCGAACGTGGTGGATGTGCTGACCGGCGACAATCGGTACCTTCGCGCCTTTGGCACCCCGCATGGTGCGGTGGTCGCGTGCGTCGAACAGTTGGGGCCCGACCGGCTGGTCGTCACGCTGGAAGGAGACGCGCGCGCACACCCCCGGGTTCTCGACCTGGTCCGGCGAGTTCTCGGGGTGGACCGCAACCTCGAGCACTTCTACCGCGCCGCCACCCGGATCCGGTGGCTGAACCCACTCGCCCGGAGGATGCGTGGAGTCAAGCCGCCGCGGTACCCGACGGTATGGGAAGCGTGTGTCAACGCAGTAGTTTTCCAGCAGATCAGCATCCGTGCGGCCAGCACGATCGTGCGTCGGCTGATCGATGCGCTGGCAGGGGCCCGCCACGGCGCTGTCGTCCCGGTCTATGAGTTCCCGCCCCCCAGTGCGTTTCTCTCCGCTACGGCCAGCACGCTACGCGGCGTCGGCCTCAGCCGGAGCAAGATCGCGACGCTCCGGCGGGTCGCCGATGCACTCGAAACGGGCGGGCTCGACCCCGACCAGCTCGAGGAGATGCCGAGCGGCGATGCGGCGAAGGTGCTACGCGGAATCAAGGGGATCGGTCCGTGGAGTGCATCGCTGATCCTCCTGCGTGGGCTCGGGCGGCTCGATGTGTTTCCGGGCAACGACGCGGGCGTACTCAGCAATCTCGCGCTCGTCGCGGGGCACGATGCCGGGGACCTGGACAGCGTCCTGGAGGCGCTGAGCCCGCAGCAGGGGATGCTGTATTACCATCTCCTGCTGGCGCGCCTCGAGTCACGGGGCGAGCTCGGGCGCGCGTCCGGGGAGGTCGGCGAGCCGCCAGGAGGGCGCGGTGCCCGACGAGGGAGTCACCCCTCGAAAAGAGCTGCGCGTGAGGAGCAAGCGGAAATGATTCGCATCAAGCGCACGTACGATCCCCCGGCCCGAGATGACGGGCAGCGATTCCTCGTCGAACGCCTCTGGCCACGTGGGATGAAAAAGGAGGAACTGGTCCACGACGGATGGCTGAAGGACGTCGCACCCAGCACCGAGCTCCGGAAGTGGTTTGGCCACCGCGTCGAACGATGGCCCGAGTTCGAGCAGCGCTATCGGAAGGAGCTGGACGCACGGCCGGAGGCGTGGCAACCGATCCTCGACGCGGCGAAGCGCGGGAACGTGACGCTCCTGTACAGCGCCCGCGACACCGAGCACAACGGCGCTATCGTGCTGCGCGACTACCTGGAAAGCCGGATCGGCGGCCGAACGAAAGGAAAGCGGTCGTAGCCCCGGCGACCGCGCATCAGCGGCGATATCGAAGGCGGAGCGGCACCGCGCTTGCCTGTCTCCCCGTGGTTCGAGTCCGCACGGAACACGGGAGGCTCACATGGAACAGAGCCGCACGCGCATAGCGCTCGCCGAGTTCATAGGTACCTTCGCCCTCATCTTCGTCGGTGTCCTGGCGATCTCCGCCGCCCCATACGTGGACGCCCCGACATCACTGGTGAACCTGAGCAGCATCGCGTTCGCCCATGGGCTGACCATCGCCGTGATGATCGCCGCACTGGCCGCCGTTTCCGGTGCGCACTTCAATCCGGCCATAACCATGGGCTTCGTCGCGACCGGACGAATGCCGCTCGGAATGGCCATCGTGTACTGGCTGGCGCAGCTCGCGGGGGCTACTGTCGCAGCGTTCATCCTCCTGTGGATCCTCGGCGGGGAGCTCGTCGCGCTCGGCACGCCGGCGCCCGGTCTGGGGGTCGGGGCGTGGAGCGCCATTGTCCTCGAGGGCATCGCCACGTTCTTCCTCGTTTTCGTGGTCTTCGGGACGGCAGTGGACGAGCGCGCGCCGCGTGCGGTCTTCCCCCTCGCCATCGGCCTGACCATCACCGTGGCGATCATGGCGATCGGACCCATGACAGGCGGCGCCGTGAATCCTGCGCGGGCGTTCGGCCCCGCGCTCGCCTCCGGCAACTGGTTCGGGCAGGGGATCTACTGGATCGGACCGCTCATTGGCGGCGCACTCGGCGGCCTCGTCCAGCATCACTTCCTGATGTCGCGCGCACCGACCGAGCTGGTCGCGGAACGGGGCGGCCCTGCGCCCGGCGAGGAGCGCGGCGAGGAGCCGCCGACGGAGGAGCGGAAGGGCCGGGCGGCGTAGGCCGGCGAGGGGGTTCGGACCCGGCGCCTATTCGATCAGTCGGAGTCCCAGCTCCACCCGAAGGAGCATGAGCAGCTCGGCATCAGCCGTGAGGCCACTCGCCGGCTCGCCCCGTGGGCGGGCGGCAGACTGATCAGACCGTCGAACGCCCTCCATGGCGGCGATCGCCGCGGCCGGGCTACCGTAGACCGCCAGCGACCGTTCCAGCTCCTCGCGCGCCTGAACCGTCTGCTCCGGAGCAGGCGCGTGGCCGGGGTGGACCGAGAGCTGGAAGAGCATCTCCGCGAACCGATCGATCGTCTGACGCAGTGCCAGCTTCCGGCGCCATTCCACCGGAATCGCCGATTCGCCGTAATACGCGCCCGCAATCTGGCCGTAGATCGCGCCGGTGGTGTCCGCGTCCTCTCCCAGATTCACGGCCAGCAGCGCACCGGACCGGAAATCGTCGCTCGAGTGGAACGCCCAGAGCGCGGCCTCGAGAGCGTGCACGCAGTATCCGGAGCCCCTGATCGCCGGCGGCTGCTTCCGGCGGAAGGAACCCGCCGCGATCTCGGCGATCTCCGGTTCGAGGGGGTGCGCCTCCCAGAGCCCGGGCACCGGAGTAAAGAACGGTGAGAGCAGTTCTTCGCGGGACGCGCCGCGGATCGCCCCGACAATGATGGCAGCCATGTAGCGGCACGCGTCGACCGGGAGCGGAGAACCATGGGTGGTCCGCGAGCTCTCACCGGAGAGGTGTATGGCCGACCGCGGCTCGCTCCAGTAGCGCGCCGGTACGGGGGCAAGCCGCATGAGCGAGCCGTTCGCGGCCCTGCTGCGATCGCTGCCGTCGGCGTAAATCGACTTCGCCGTCTCGTACCTGAACAGCGCGCTCCGCGTCGTGTCGCCGATGTCGAAACAACGGCCCGTGCTGGAAAGATGACCGTCGTGCATCCAGCGGAGATAACGTTCGAGCTGGTCGGCAGGGTCGAATTCGCGGCGCTCGATCAGGCTCTCCGCGAGGCACAGGGCCATCGAAGTGTCATCGGTCCACTGGCCCGGCGCGAGACCGAAGCAGCCGCCACCCACCATGTCGGTGAGCGGCGGAAAGGACCCGGGGGGCAGGAACTCGTTGGTGGTTCCCAGCGCGTCGCCAACGGCGAGCCCGACCAGCGCCCCACGAACGCGCTCGCGCAGGGCGAGGACGGAATTCCTCCCGCCGGAGTGGCTCCCGATGCCCGAAGGAGCTGGCCACCCCTGGGGGACGAGGAGAGTCGGTGCGTACAACCGTTCGTGCATGCCAACAACCCCTACCCTGCCGCCCGCCGTCGGTTGCCACGGCCGGGTGCCGCGCCGATCACCCGCCTTCCGGTACTCTCCGGTCGGCCCGTCCGGCTACGGCCGCCAGACCGGAGGCGACGGCGGCCACTCGCCGCCCACCTCGGTGGCGGTGATCTCGAAGATCGCGATCACCGGGAGGCTGCAGTCCCCGTACGGGTTGCACGACAGCGTCCCCAGAACGCCCGGGTGTCCGGAGGTCGCGAACATCTCGTCCCGCAGCGCCTGCCGGCCGATATAGAGCGTCCCGTCCGGCCCGCTCACTGCGGCCCGCTCAATGGCCTCGAAGAGGATATTCGCCGCGTCGTAGCCGTGCGCATGGAAGGAGCTGACGGGCTCGCCATACTTCGCCCGGTACTTCGTAAGGAAGGAGTCGTACGGCCCGGTGTAAGCGCTCGCGTCCGGAGCGGACAGGAAAACTCCCTCCGCCGCCAACCCGGCGGCAGTGACGAAGTCTGGCGAGAACATGGCATCCGCGCCCAGGAGCTTCACCTCTTCGAGTCCGGACACGCCCGGCGCCTGCGCCGCGATGTGGCTCCCTGCGGCGATGTACACCGGCAGGTAGATCAACTCGGGCTCCTCCGCGGCGATCTCCGTGAGCAACCCCGTCATGTCCTCCTGCGCCGCGGATACCGCCCTCTGTGAGGTGATGGTTCCCCCAAGGTCACGGAACGTCTCCGCGAACACTTCCTGGAGCGCCTCCGGATACGACGAGCCGTCGTGGATCGTTGCAGCCTTGCGGACGCCGAGCTCGTGGTAGGCGAATTGAGCCGCAACCATCCCCTGCACCGCGTCGCTGTGCGCCGTCCGGAAATAGCCGGCGAAGCTCTCGGCGAGTGAACCGCCCGGCCCTCGAAAAGCCGGATCCGTGAAGGTGGGGTTGGTGTTGACAGCGGAGATGGTGGTGAGACCCGCAGCCGATACGACCGGCACGCCACCGACCGCTTCGGCGGAACAGACAGAGCCGATCAGCGCGACGACGCTGGCGTCCGCGGCAAAGTTCGAGGCGGCCGCCGTCCCGCCCTGCGGCGTGCAGTGGGCGTCCTGCGA
This sequence comes from Longimicrobiales bacterium, assembly GCA_035565595.1. Lineage (GTDB taxonomy): Bacteria > Gemmatimonadota > Gemmatimonadetes > Longimicrobiales > RSA9 > DATMSC01. The sequence goes on from DATMSC010000131.1 coordinate 6,613, forward strand.
TACCAGGTTGATGGTGCGGCCCAGGAGCTCGCCGCTGCGGTCGTCGATAGCGATCTCGACACCCCGTCGCGCGTCCACGCCGAGCCCTGCGTCGGGTCCCGACAGCACGCCCCAGAAGCCGATCTTCAGCGCGGCCCCGGGAGCGATCTGCACCACGCCGAGCGGGTCCTCCGGCGGCGTGAACGCCGGATCCGTCGGATCCGATGTGCAGCCGACCCCGCTCGCGGCGGCCGCCAGGAATGCTGCAATGGCGGCGCGGTGTCGGTAAGATGGTGTCATCGATCGATCTCCCGTGCTTTGCGAGGGACGTCGCGGAGCGGTTGAGCATCCACTTTTTTGAAGTGCCGAAGTTTGGACCGCAAATGCCGATCGCGCAATTCCCGCTTTCGCAGCACCGCTCGCGCGATGGACCACCCGGCACGCAACTTCGCGCCAATGAGCGACATTCTGAAGCCGGCGCAATAGCGGGAAATGCGTCCAAAGCTCGGCCCGATTCGGGCGTCGTTCCGGAAACATGGCGCCGCCGCTACAGGCTTCGATTGGCGGGACAATGCAGGATTGGTGAGGTGGATTGGCGCCGTTGCCGGCCCCGTTGGCCCCTGAATGTCATGCGAATGCCGGTTCTGCCAGCGCCTGTAGGATCTCGTCGCGGACGTAAGGATCCCGCTCAGCCAGGCGAGCGCGCTCCAGCGCCTCTTTCGCCGCCGGCGTACCCACTCGCCCCAGCCCCCACGCGGCGTGCCCGCGCACGAGCGGCTCGGGGTCGTGCAGAGCCCGCGTCAGGACGGGAACTGCTTCCGTCGAACCCCAGTTGCCCAGACCGACGCAGACGTTGCGGGCGAAACCGGGACGTCCCGCCCGCCGGAGTGGAGAGCCCACGGAGAACGCGTCCCACGCTGTCTCGTCCAGCGCGGTCTCGAGCAGGGCAATGAGCGATGGTGTACGCGTTCCCGGGTGCCCGCCCTGAGCCCGTGGAGCATCGACTCCGGGCGGTGCCTCACCCGGACCTCTCGCCGCGAAGGCCGGTTCCGACGACGCCACCGAAAACCTGCGGTTGAACGGGCACACCTCCTGACAGATGTCGCACCCGAAGATCCGGTTGCCGATCAGCGGCCGCAGCTCCCGCGGGATCGGCCCGCGCAGCTCGATCGTCAGATAGGAAATACAGAGTCAGGCGTCGATCACGGGGGCGCCCGTCCCGTCCCGCCCGAGCAGCGCGCCGGTTGGACACGCATCGACGCAGGCGCGGCAGCTCCCGCAATGGTCGGCGGCGAACGGCTCATCGCCGCCAAGCTCCAGCTCCACGAAGAGCACACCGAGGAAGGAATAGGAGCCCCGGCGAGGGTGGATGAGCATCGTGTTACGGCCGAACCAGCCGAGGCCCGCACGCCTTGCAAGCTCCCGCTCCAGCACCGGGCCCGTGTCCACGTACGCGCGCGCCAGCGGAAGCTCCCGCCCCACCTCCTCCTCCAGCCATCCGAGTAGCCTGAGGAGCTTCTTCTTCACGACCCGGTGGTAGTCCCGCCCGCGCGCGTACCGCGCGATCACCCCCAGCGATGGCTCCGATGCCGGATCCTCGGCTGAACCCCCATCGGGCGGCAAGTAGTTGTGCGCCACGACGATGGCCGTCCGCGCGCCTGGAAAGCCGACCTCCGGGTCCAGCCGGCGAGCAACCGCATCCTCCCGCGCGAGATAACCCATCTCGCCGTGCATCCCCGCCGCGAGCCACGACCGGAAGAACTCCCCGTGGTCGCTCGCGCGCACGGGCGCGAAGCCCACCTGGTCGAAGCCAAGACGCAACGCTTCGTCACGGATGCGGTCGCGGAGATCGGATGAAATGCCGGGTATCGGCGCCATGCCGCGTGGTACCCTGGGACGATCGCCACGGTCCGGGTTCCCCGAGCTCGAGCGCGAGCCCGAAATCACCGTGCGGATCGCGCGATAGCAGGGCTAAGGCTGGGGCGAATGCAGGTGATCCAACGTGCCCGGGCGACCTGTATCGTCGCTTGCAGGGCAGCCTCCGCCTCGCGGAACACTGAACGCTGCCCCGGTCCGGTGCCGCTGCCAGACACGATGACGCTTCCCGGGCCCCGCATTAGCCCTGGCCTTAGCCCCAGCCCTAGCCCTATGCCGTTCAACAACTTGCACCGCCGGCGGCATAGAATTAGCAATTCTTATATAGTGGACACTTGACATTAGTCCCGCGAATGATACATTGGGCGGGGATGGACGCGATGCGGATCTTCTGTGATGTTGCGCGCCAACGGAGTTTCTCGCGCGGCGCCGAGCTGAATGGGATCACCCAGTCGGCGGCGTCACAGCGCATCCGCGCGCTGGAGGAGGAGCTCGGGGTCGAGCTGATCGATCGGTCGTGCCGACCTCTGCGTCTGACGCCCGCTGGCCGGATCTACTATCGCGGCTGCCGTCGCATCCTGGCGCAGTACGAGGCGTTGAAGCGGCAGATCACGGATGTCGCGCAACCTCTGCGGGGCCGGGTGACTGTCGCGGCGATCTACTCGTCGGACATCGCGCTCCTGAACGAGATCAAGGAATCGTTCGAGACGCTGCACGACGGGACGCACATTCAGATCCGCTATCTGAGGCCCGAATCGGTGGCGGACCAGGTGCGCACCGGGGACGCGGATTTCGGGATTCTGTCGTATCCGGACCGCTGGCGCGGAATGGATTCGGTGGTGTGGCGTGACGAGCCGATGGCGCTTGTGTGTCGTGCGGGTCATCGGCTGACGCAGCGGGATGGCGGGATCGACATGCCGGAGCTCTCGGACTACGAGTTCGTCGGGCTGGAGCCGCATCTGCCGATCTCGCGGGAGATCCTGGCGTATCTGCGGCGCCAGGGAGTCGAGCCGAGGATCGTCAGCACGTTCGACAACATCGACACGATCAAGACGTGTCTCGCGGGGACGGACGCGATAGCGCTCCTCCCGGAGCGGACGGTCCGTGGCGAGATCGAACGCGGCATCCTGGTTTCTTTCGAGCTGAAGCCCACGCTCGCGAGGCCGGTAGGCATCATTCATCGGCGGGATCGTGAGACATCACCGCTGGTAACGGCGTTCATCGATTATCTGCTGAAATACATGCCATCGGGGTCCGAGGCGCCGGAGGAGCGCGCCCTGGTGGCGGTCGCGAACTGAATCACGAAGTCCCGGCCGTCGCCCCGTTTTCGTCCAGGAGACGAAAAACGGGTGTGCGGTGGTGGGGAAGGAGGCCGTCCATGTCGCGAGAACAACCGGGTGCCCAGGGGCTGTACGACGCAGCTCACGAGAAGGACAGTTGCGGCGTGGGTTTCATCGCGCACGTCAAGGGCGAGCCGTCGCGTTCGATCGTGGCGGATTCCCTTACGGCGCTCCAGCGCATGTCGCATCGCTCAGCGTGCGGGAGTGAACCGGGGACGGGTGATGGCGCCGGTCTCCTGGTCGCGCTCCCGGACGGATTCTTCCGCGACGTCGCGGCTCGTGAGCTTGGCCTCGAGCTACCGGAGCAGGGCCGGTACGCGGTCGGCATGGTCTTCCTGCCGTCGGATCCGGACCAGCGCGCGACGTGCAAGGCGATTCTCGAGCGCTTCATCGCCGCCGAGGGACAGCGCCTGCTGGGGTGGCGCCGGGTACCCACCGACAGCAGCATGCTCGGACCGTCGGCCCGGGCTACCGAACCCGTGGTGGAGCAGTGCTTCGTGGCGGCAGCCGGGGAGGTGGACCAGGACGCCTTCGAGCGCCGGCTCTATCTCGCCCGGAAGCAGGCGTACCACACCGTCCGCGACAGCGGTCTGCCGCAGTGGAACTACTACCACGTGTGCAGCCTGTCGACGCGTGTGGTCGTCTACAAGGGCCAGCTCACGCCCGAGCAGGTGCCGCAGTTCTATCCCGACCTCGCCCGGGACGATTTCATCAGCTATTCGGCGATGTTCCACGCGCGATTCAGCACGAACACCTTCCCGAGCTGGTCGCGGGCGCAGCCCATGCGCTTCCTGGGGCACAACGGCGAGATCAACACGCTGCGCGGCAACGTGAACTGGATGCA
>DATMSC010000132.1:0-1851 GCA_035565595.1 Longimicrobiales bacterium
AGGCGGGGTTCCAGGACGGGTACCCGTTCCAGCATTTCAGGGAACAGCGAAGCGGGGAAAATCGCCAGGCGCGTGGGCACCATGGCCCGGCTCGTAACCGGAAACGTCTGCATGCGCGAAAACGGGAGCATCCCGCTGACGTCGCCAGCGCGGACCACGATCACGACGCCGTCGAACGCCGCCTTCTCTCGCCGCCCGCGCAGCTCGCCGTCGATGACGGCGAGCATGTACGACGCCGGGGTCCCTTCCACGACCGCCGCCTCGCCGGCCTCGAGGTCGCGGAACTCGGCGTGGTCGGCCAGCCATTGCAGCTCCGCTTCCCTCAGGTCCGCGAAGACCCTGATGCGTCGAAGCTCGGAAACCCGGTCCATCGCCGATCCTCCGGGATGCTGTGGAACGTGGCTGCACAGTTGCTCAGGCGCGGAATATCCAACGATAGGAACCGGTTACACCGGCGGCAACGCCTCCTGCGACCGCCGGCGAATCACGGGGAGTGGGGCGGTGCCAGGCGCGGGGCGAACGATTGCTGCAGCCGCGCCATGGCGCCCGCTCGCGAGCATGGTCAGAGTGCTCCCGGGATCCGGTTCACAGGCTCCTCGGCAGGATCGGTGAACCAGCGGAAGTACGCTTCGGTGCCCGCTATGCCCTGCTCGATCAGCGCGGCCATGCGGTCACGCGAGATGTCGAAATCCGTGGTGCCAACGTCGAGCGTATCGATGTAGATGGTGCGCTGCCAGTCGTCGCTGTGCAGATGTACGTGCTCCTGGACGTTCATGAGCGAGGCGAGCAGCGCCCGGGCGTAGTCGCTGAAGTTGTTGATCGGCTTCCCCTTGAGCGGCTCGTCGTAGCGGAACAGACCGATCTGCTCGCGGGTGTCCAGCCGCATCCCGAGCGTCTGGCGGTTGTACACGTACGGGCTGCGGCCCGGCATGGCCAGTGCGAAACGCGCGTTCTCCTTGTTGTAGTACTCGGTGGTGCGCGCCGCGTCGGCTTCCGTGTCCATGTCGATGTAGCGCTGTCGGTCGAACAGCTTGACGGGGTAGTTGAGCATTACCCCGCCATCCACCATCACGTCCCGCCTGGGGCCGTAGCGCACGGCGGCGAAGAAGAGTGGAATCGACATGCTGATACGGACGGCTTCGGCGAGTGACATGCCCGGGTGCCGCTCTACGGAGAAGACCTCTGCGAAACCGGTGGCCAGGTTCGTCCCGATCACGTGCAGCTCGGGGCCACCGGCGGCCGCGAGGTCGGCAAAGGTGGCACGCTCGTTCCCCAGCTTGCGCTTGATCAGGTCCGCGATCCAGCCGGAGAAGAAGTCGCCCTTGTTCCAGCCGAACTCCTTCGCCAGGCGACGGATGTCCCGGATCAGACCGAAGGAGTTGTCCATGAACTTGCGGAAGTCCGCCGACTCGAGGATCTCCTTCTGTTCGAGGATGTCGTACCCGAGCGCGAACACCAGCGCGTTGATCGCGCCGGCGCTCGTGCCGCCGACACGGCGAATGTCCTTCAGAATTCCTCGCTGGTCGAGCACCTGCATCGCGCCGACGTAGGCGATGCCTTTCACGCCCCCGCCCTCGAAGACGAGGTTCCGGAACTGGATGGCCATCGTGAGCTCCCGGTGTGGGTGGGAAGTGATCTGGGCCGGGGAGATGGAGGGAGGATATCACGCGGGGCCGGCTTCGCGCGAGTCGGTGGAGGGCGGGTAGGGCTCCGCCTTCCGCGGGCGGCTCAACCCAACGACGGGGTGCCCGCGGCCGACGAGCACGGGGCCGATCGCGTCGGGATCTTCCCGCCACCTCGCCATTGGGGATCGCGCACTTGACACCCCGCGTAGAATATCCGCCCCCGCGA
>DATMSC010000133.1:0-1913 GCA_035565595.1 Longimicrobiales bacterium
CCGCCCTTCACGTACGGCGCGATCAGGTCGATGACCTTGATCCCGGTTTCGAAGATCTCGGTCTTCGGCTCGAGCGCCGTGAACTTCGGCGCCTCCCGGTGGATCGGCCAGCGCTCCGTGTCCACCGGAATCGCCTCGCCCTCGTCCACCGGGTTGCCCAGCACGTTCAGGATCCGGCCGAGCGCCGCCTGCCCGACCGGCACCGCGATGGGGCGTCCGGTGTCGCGCGCCGGCATGCCACGCACCACGCCGTCCGTCGACGACATCGCTACCGCGCGCACCTGGTTGCGGCCGATGTGCTGCTGGACCTCGGCGACGAGGTTCACCTCGGGCCCGCCGTCCTCGGGCTGCGCCTTGAGCTCCAGTGCGTTGTAGATCTCGGGAAGGTCAGCGGCGTCGAACTCGACGTCGATCACCGGGCCGATGACCTGCACTACCTTTCCGTACTTGTCTGCCATTCCTGGTTCTCCCTGTGACGAGAGCTGGAGCCCGCGCCTATTCCAAAGCCGCCGCGCCGCCCACGATCTCGGCGATTTCCTGTGTGATCTGCGCCTGTCGCGCACGGTTGTACGTGCGTCGCAGCGTATCCAGCATCTCCCCCGCGTTGTCCGTCGCGTTCTTCATCGCGGTCCGACGGGCGCCCTGCTCCGCGGCGGCCGTCTCGACCAGCGCGCGGTATACGCTGTTACGCACGTGGAGGGGGAGCAGACGGTTGAGAATCTCGTCCGCCGACGGCGAGAGGATGTAGCCGCTCACCGCCCGCTGGCTGTCGCCGGCCGGCGGCTCGACCGGCAGTACCCGCAGCACGGCGGGCGGCGTCGACATCGCCGACCGGAACTGGGCGTACACCACGTACACCGCGTCCACCTCGCCGCGCTCGTACGCCGCCATGAGGCCGTCCACCAGCGACGCGGCATCCTCTGCGGTCGGCCGGTCGCTGATGTCCGTCCTCGCCGCCGCCAGCGGCTCCCGCTGGAAGCGGAAGAAGGTGATCCCCTTGCGGCCGACGACGTGGAGCTCGACCTCCGCGCCTTCTTCCCGCAGGCGCCGGACGAGGCCGCGCGCTTCACGGATCAGGTTGACGTTGAACGCGCCGGCGAGCCCCCGGTTGGACGTGAGCAGGATCACCGCCGCGCGACGCACCGTCTCGGGGCGTCGGAGCAGCGGGTACCGCTCGCTCAGCTCCGGATCGGCGAGCCGCGCGATCACCTCGGTCAGGTGCTGCGAATACGGCCTGGCGGCAAGGACCCGGTCGCTCGCCCGCTTCAATTTGGACGTCGCGACCATCTCCATGGTGCGCGTGATCTGGCGCGTCTTTTCGACGGACCGGATCCGCCGCTTCAGCTCACGTGATTTCGCCATACTCAGGCCCTGGCGCCGGCCGACGCACCCTGCTCGGCAGCGAACACTTCCTTGTACTCGCGGATAACCTCGACGAGCTGCTTCTCCAGCTCCTCGGTGATGTCCTTCTTCTCGCGAATCCCTGCGGGTACCTCGGGACGCCGGCTGCGCACGTACTCGTGGAAGCCGTACTCGAAGCGGCGGACCTGCTCCACCGGAATGTCGTCCAGGTATCCGTTGGTCACCGCGTAGATGATCATGATCTGGTGCTCGACGGGCATCGGGTCGTACTGCGGCTGCTTGAGTACCTCGACCGTCCGCTGCCCGCGCGCGAGCTGCCGCTGCGTCGCCTGGTCCAGCTCGGAGCCGAACTGGGCGAAGGCCTCCAGCTCGCGGAACTGGGCGAGGTCCAGGCGCAGGCGCCCGGCGACCTTCTTCATCGCCTTGATCTGCGCCGAACCGCCCACACGGGACACCGAGATACCCACGTTCACTGCGGGGCGCACGCCGGCGTAGAAGAGGTCCGACTCGAGGAAGATCTGGCCGTCCGTGATCGAGATCACGTTCGTCGG
>DATMSC010000134.1:0-2705 GCA_035565595.1 Longimicrobiales bacterium
CCTCGATGAGCTGAATCGGTATGACGTCCGGCGCGCCGAGCGCCATCGACGGCACGCGCGGGATGTCGGTCTGGATCCCCATTCGTCGGGCGTATTGTGCCACGGTTTCGAGGCCGACCTCGAGCCCGAGCTTCACGGATACGACGTTGTTCGACTCCCGGAGCGCCGCGCGCAATGTGAGCGGGCCCTTGAACTCGGGCGTGAAGTTGCTCGGTGACCAGACCGTGCCATCGACCTGCTCGATGCTGATCGGCGTGTCGAAGATCACGTGTGATGGCGGTACGCCGCTCGCAAGCGCGGCCGTATAGACGAACGGCTTGAAAGCGGAGCCGGGCTGCCTCAGCGCCTGCACCGCTCGGTTGAAACGAGAATCGCTGAAGTCACGTCCGCCGACGAGCGCCCGGATAGCCCCGGTGTGGGGATCCATGGCGATGAACATCCCCTGGATGTACGGGGTCTCCGTGCCGCGCACACGATCCGTGTTCGCAATGACGTCGGCGTACTTCGGGTGGCGGTAACCGGGTACCGACTCGATCCGGTTCCAGCCGGACTGCATGGCCGTCAATGCATGGCGCTGCATGTCCAGATCGAGCGTCGTGTAGACGCGGAGCCCGCTGCTGTAGAGGTCGTAGCCGTAGCGCTCGTCGAGGATGCTACGGACCCACTCGACGAAGTAGGGGGCCAGATCGGTCTCGCCGACCCCGTAGGCCTCCTCGGGCAACGGCTCCTCCTGCCAGCGCCGGACTTCATGGGCCGGGATCACGCCCTGGTCACCCATCAGCCGGAGCACCATGTTGCGCCGGGCGAGCGCCTCCGACGGATTCCGGAAGGGCGAGTATTGACCCCAAAGCTTCACCACAGCGGCGAGTGACGCAGCCTCCGCCGGGTTCAGCTCGCTCGCGCTCTTGCCGAAGTAGCGGCTCGACGCCGTCTCGATCCCGTACCAGCCGTGGCCGTAGTGGATCTGGTTCAGGTACGCTTCGAGGATCTGGTCCTTGGTGTAGACCTGCTCGAGCTGGAGCGCGACGTGGACCTCTTTCAGCTTGCGCTTGACGCGCTGCCAGAAGGTGACGTCACCCTGGATCTCGTCGATCCAGTTGATGTCCGTTGCGAAGATGTTCCGGGCGAGCTGCTGCGTGATCGTGCTCGCGCCGCCGGTCACGCGACCGCTGAGTACGTTGCGGACCGCTGCACCCATGATGCGGATGAAGTCCAGCCCGGAATGACTGTAGAAGCGCTTGTCCTCCACAGCCACGAACGCGAGCGGCACGTGGGGCGGGAGCTGGCTGAGCGAAACGGGTGTGCGCCGTTCGAGGAACAGCTCCTGGATCAGGCGGCCGTCGTGGGCGAACACCTTGGTGGACTGCTGCGGCTGCCAAACGCTGATCTGCGCAATGGACGGGCAGTCGCGGCAGACGGCCTGGAACGAGCCGATTGCCAACCCCGCGCCCGCGCATCCGATGACCAGGAGGAAGCCGAAGAACGCTGCAAGCAGCCTGGGGCGAGCCCGGAGCACTCCCAACAAGCCGGAACCAGGCATGGAGAAGTCTCTCACTGGGGAACGACCGTAGGTGACCGACGTTCTACACCCTGACCTCGTCGGGGGGTTCCCGACGCTCCGGGTGATCGATCGCGCGGAGCAGGTGGCCATGGATCGTCGGGTTTCCCGCCACCACGCCGCCGCCGCTGAGCACGTCGTCGCCACCGTCGACTGTCGTGATCACACCGCCCGCCTCGCGGATGATCAGCGATCCGGCGGCGATGTCCCACGGCGCGAGGTACAGCTCCCAGAAGCCATCCAGGAGTCCGGTCGCGACGTGGCACAGGTCGATCGCTGCGGAGCCGGCGCGGCGGATACCGGAAACAAGCGGGAGCACCGCCGCGAACTGGTCGAGGTAGCCCGGGAGGAGCTCGAGCTTACGGAATGGAAAGCCCGTACCGATCAGTGCGTGACGGAGCTCGGAGATCGCCGACACGTGTATGGGACGACCGTCGAGGAACGCGCCGTTCCCCCGGCTTGCCGCCCAGCACTCGCCGGTCACACCGGAAACCACGGCGCCCGCCAGCAGCTCGCCGCCGCGCGTCACCGCGACCGACGCCGAGAACGACGGATAGTTGTGCAGGTAGTTGGTCGTCCCGTCGAGCGGGTCGACGATCCAGAGCCAGTCCGATCCCGTTTCGGAACCGGTTCCGGCGCCAGCGGCCTCTTCCGCGAGTATGTCGTGATGCGGGAAACTCTCCCGGATCGTCGCGACGGCAGCCGCTTCGGCTTCCTCGTCGACGTGCGTCACGAAGTCGGCGGCCGCCTTTTCGGTCCAGGACTCGACGCGCACGGTACCGATGTATCTGCGCTGGACGTCGACCGCGGCACGCGCGGCGGCGACTGCTACGTCCATCAGGCGGAGGAGATCCATTCGATCAGCCTTCAGGGGAATTCGTATCGTTCGAGCGCCGTGGAGCTTCGCCACCATCCGCCGCGGTTGCTCGGCGCCTCCGGCACGTGGTAATGTAGAAGGATTGTTCGCGTTCGCACGTAGGAAGGAAGGGCGTTGCAGCATGTCCCGGCCACGGGTCTTCAGTGGAATGCAGCCGAGCGGAGAGGCGCATCTCGGTAACTACCTCGGCGCGCTGCGACAGTGGGTCCGGCTCCAGGACCAGGCCGATTGCATATTCTGCGTGGTGGACTACCACGCGATCACGGTGCC
>DATMSC010000135.1:0-3300 GCA_035565595.1 Longimicrobiales bacterium
ACCTCGAGCTCGGCACCGGGATGGACTATCTGCGCATGACTGCGCTCTCCCGCCTGGTCCTGGACAACATCGACAACATTCAGGTCTCCTACGTCACGCAGGGCGCGAAAATGGCGCAGCTCGCGCTGCGATTCGGCGCGAACGATTTCGGCTCGCTGATGATCGAGGAGAACGTGGTCAGCGCCGCGGGCGTGAACTTCATCATGCCCGAGGCGGAGATCCGCCGTCTGATCGAGGACGCGGGATTCACACCGCTGCGTCGTTATCAGGATTACACGCCGGTCGTCGATGGCGACGACGGCTGCCCCTGCTGCGCGCGTCGCGCTCCCGGGCTCGTTGGATCCGGCGTCTCATGAGGGTAGGCACAGGCTACGATTCACACCGCTTCGTCACCGGCAGACGGCTGGTCCTGGGCGGTGTGGAGATTCCGCACGAGATGGGATTGGCAGGGCACTCGGACGCGGACGCGGTGTGCCACGCCATCTGCGACGCCATCCTCGGCGCCGCCGGGATGGGTGACATCGGCGCACTCTTCCCACCCACCGACGAGCGCTGGCGCGACGCGGATTCCATCGAGCTGCTCCGGACAGTCGTCCGGACTGTGGAAGAGCTCAACTACCAGGTCGTGAACGTGGACGCCACCGTCGTCTGCGAATCGCCTCGCCTCGCGCCCCACGTCCCGGCCATGCGGGAACGCATCGCGGACGCCATCGGCATCGCGCCATCGTTCGTGTCGATCAAGGGCAAGTCGAACGAAGGGATGGGGTGGACGGGCCGCGGCGAGGGCATTGCGGTGATGGCTGTGGCGCTCGTCGATCGCATGGACGACCCCGGACCACGATAACCGGCACCGGCGCAACCGTTTCGTGGGCGCCACCATCGAACAATGGCTCCGCACCCTCGCGGAGCTGCCGCCGGCGGTAACGTATCTCTTCATTGGTGCGGGTGCAGGGCTCGAGAACATCGTCCCCGCCATTCCCGCCGATACGTTCGTCCTGTTCGGCGCCTTCCTTTCCGCCAACGGACGGGCGAGCGTCTTCGCAGTCTTCCTCGTCACGTGGCTGGCCAATATCGCGACGGCGATCATCGTCTACTGGCTCGCGCGCGGCTACGGCACGCGCTTCTTCAGCACTCGCGTCGGCAACGCCCTGCTGCGCCCGGCCCAGCTCGAGCAGATCGCGGTCTTCTACGCCCGTTGGGGCGTGCCGGCGATATTCGTCGGGCGATTCCTGCCCGGGTTCCGGGCGCTGATCCCGGTCTTTGCCGGCATCTCGAACGTCTCCGCGGGTCGCGTGATTCCACCCGTCGCCATTGCGTCCGGTATCTGGTACGGCCTGGTGGTGTACGCGGGCGCGATAGCGGGCAACAACTGGCGCACCATACTCCGCGCATTCGAGGCCTGGGGCGACGTGCTCCTCGCGGTCGCGGCGCTTCTCGGACTCCTCGTCGCATGGTGGTGGTGGCGGAGCCGTCGCCACGGTTGAACCGGGACCCGATGGGGTCCATTTGCACAACCGGCAGCGGCCGCATTATCCTGAGCCGCTCATTCCTATCGCCACGGCGCCGTGTAATTAGTGACAGAGGCACATCGGAGCAGTACAGGTGCGTAAACCGGCCATCCTCCTGGTTGACGACGACCCGGAAGTCCTGCGCGCAGTCGGCCGCGATGTCCGGCGGGGATTCGGCGAACGTTACCGCGTGTTGCTCGCGGAATCCGGTTTGGAAGCGCTGGAAGCGCTCCGGCAGTTGAAACTGCGTGGAGACACCGCCGCCCTCCTCGTCGCCGATCAGCGGATGCCGCGAATGACCGGCGTGGAGTTCCTGGAGTCGGCGATGGAGCTGTTCGGCGAGGCCAAGCGGGCGCTCCTGACGGCATACGCTGACACCGACGCCGCGATCCGGGCGATCAACCGCGCACACGTCGACTATTATCTCCAGAAGCCGTGGGACCCCCCGGAAGAGAAGCTCTACCCGATCCTCGAGGACCTGCTTGACGAGTGGGAATCGGGGTTCCGGCCCGGGTATGAGGGACTCAGGATCGTGGGGCATCGATGGTCGCCGGACGCGCACCGGATCAAGGACTTCCTCGCGCGCAACCTGGTACCGTACCAGTGGCTGGACATCGAAACCAACCCTGAGGCTGCCTCACTGATCGGTGCGGCGGGACTCGTCGATCCCGGGCTGCCGGTCGTCCTCTTCCCGGACGGTTCCCATCTGGCGCGTGCCACGGTGCCGGAGCTCGCGGAGCGCGTCGGACTGCGCATGCAGGCGGAGCACCCGTTCTACCCGCTGATCATTGTGGGGGCCGGGCCGGCAGGGCTCGCTGCCGCCGTGTACGCGGCGAGCGAAGGTGTGGGCACGCTACTCGTGGAGCAGGAGGCACCGGGCGGGCAGGCCGGGCAGAGCTCCCGCATCGAGAACTATCTCGGCTTTCCGGCCGGGATCAGCGGGGGCGAGCTCGCCAGGCGGGCTGCGGCGCAGGCCAGAAAGTTCGGCGCCGAGATCCTCGCGCCCCAGCGCGTATGCGGTGTGCACATCGACGGGCCCGTCCGGCGGGTGGTGCTGGAGCAGGGAGGCGAGCTGGCCTGTCACGCGCTACTCGTCGCCACTGGAGTCTCATATCGCCGCCTCGAGGTGCCGGGTGCGGACGATCTCGTCGGCGCCGGCATCTACTACGGCGCCGCCGCGTCGGAGGCGAGGGATTGCACGGGCGAGGACGTGTTCGTGGTAGGTGGCGGGAATTCCGCCGGCCAGGCGGCCATGTACATCTCCGGATTCGCGAGATCCGTTACCATCCTGATCCGACGGCCGGGTCTCGAGGAGACGATGTCCCGCTACCTCATCGATCAAATCGAAGCCACCCCGAACATTTCGGTGCGGCCGCGCACCGAGGTCGCGTCGGTGGCCGGCGACAGGCACCTCGAACGGTTGACGCTCGCAGACACCGTCAGCGGGGCGACCGAAACCGTCAACGGGACGCGACTCTTCATCTTCATCGGAGCCGAGCCTCACACGGACTGGCTGGGCGGTGCGGTAGCGCGCGACCCAAATGGCTATCTCCTGACCGGCCCGGAGCTGCTGGCGGGCGGAAAACCGCCGAAGGGGTGGCCGCTCGAGCGAGATCCGTACCTGCTGGAAACCAGCGTGCCGGGGATATTCGCGAGCGGCGACGTCCGGCGAGGCTCCATCAAGCGGGTGGCATCGGGAGTGGGCGAAGGCGCAATGGCGGTGTCGTTCGTCCACCAGTACCTGGCGAATCTGTGAGCGGTGGCGCGACTTCGGCACGGCGGGGACTCCATG
>DATMSC010000136.1:0-4461 GCA_035565595.1 Longimicrobiales bacterium
CTTTCATTCGGGAGAGGGACAGGCCTCAGGAGATTCTGGAGGATGAGATCCTCGCAATCAGCCTTCCTCGTCGTCTCGGGCTGACCGTCGTCGTCGAATCCCAGATCCAGCGGTACGAGGAAGCGGCCCGGCACAACCAGCCGATCCCCGCGGACGAGGCCGGCGATCTCCTGCGACTCGTGCTCCGCCGCCCTGACGCGGAATCCATCCTCCTTGACGCGGGGCGCGACATCGCCCGCCGCGCATTCGGTGACCGGCGCCTCACCGCCAGCATAGCCCGGAACATGCCTCGGGCCATCGCCTACGCCGTAATTCGCAGGAGGATGCGGAAGGTGCTCCGCCGGATCGTCGGCCGGGGCCAGATCCGGATCAGCGGCAAGCCGCCGGTGATCCGGATGATGAACGCGCTCACGGCCGCCGTCGACGCCAGCGGCACGGCATGCGTGCTGTACGCGGCCGTCGCGGAAGAGCTGGCGTACCTGTACACGCGACGCCGCCTCTCGGTGAAGCACTCCCGCTGCCAGGCTCGCGGGGATGCCCACTGCGAATGGGAATGCGCCGAGGTGCGGCCGATCCCCGCATCACCGCCCAGCACATGACCGGCCCGCGGCGTACCTTCACGCTGGAGGAAGCCAACCGCACGCTTCCCCTCGTGCGCCGGATCGTGCAGGACCTTGTCGACACCTACGCCACGGTGCAGGCGCTACTGGCTGACTTGGATACCGCCATGGAAACGGCGAGCACGCCGGACATGGAGAGGATTGCCCAGGCGATCCGCCGCGAGCGCGCCCGGCTGGAAGAGTATGCGCGCGAGCTGGAACCGATCGGCTGCGAGCTGAAAGGGCTGGATCCGGGGCTCGTCGACTTCCGCGCCATCTACGAAGGCCGTGACATTCTGCTCTGCTGGAAGCTGGGCGAAGAGCGGATCGACTACTGGCACGAAGAGAACTCCGGCTATGCCGGTCGGATGCCGATCACGCCGGAGGTCGCCGCCGCTCTGGGTTCCTGAGCCGGCCCGTCACGCTTCGCCCTCCGTATTCGCGAGCCCGACGGCCGACAGCAGTTTCGCCCGGATCTGGCGGTTGAACGCGTCCCATTTGAGCTGCATCTGGTCCTCGTCCACATTGCCCTCCAGGAACCCTGTCGGGATCTCGAAGCCGCCAGCCCGGTTCCTGCCGCCGCCGTAGTACCGCCCCCGGAAATCCGAGCCCAGCGCAGTCTTGAGGAACTCGTCGACATCGAGTGTCAATTTCGAAGTCCTGACGCTCCCGACGACGACCTCGCGCTCGCCTTCCCCGAGGAGGATGCCGTAGACGATCGCGGTGTGGACGTTTTCCTCGCTGAGCAAAAACTCCGCTGCCTGTGGCACGGCATCCCGGTCGGCGTGGCGGAGGTACCCGACGCCGGCAAGGGAGAACCCGCCGCGCACCGTGCGATCCGTGAGCGCGGCACGGATCACTTCCATGGTGCCGCGGGAACGCTGGACCCGAAGGATCGATTCGAGGAGCTGGACGTCGATGAAACGGCTGAGGAATGCGCCGGCCATGTACTCCTCTGCACCCGCGCGGATGAAGCCGCTCGTCTCGCTGCGCAGGCCATGGACGAGCGCGGTCGCGAGTCTCACATGGTCTTCCTGCGTCGGGTCGAGCTCCACGATCTCTCCTGACTGGATGTAATCGACCAGGATCGTGGCAGCGGCACCCACGGCGCGAATGTCGCTGAACTCGGGCGAGATGAGCCCCTGGTGGGCATGGTGGTCGAGCACGGCGAGCGCAGGAACGCCCGCGACGGCGAGGCGGTCCGTCAGCCGCGTGGTCGTACCCTGGTTGTCGATGTAGACGGCGCCGTCGTACTCCTTGAGCGGGAAGGTGTCAGTGACGCGGGTGAGCTCGATGTCGAGGAGGTTGACGAGGGCCAGGTTCTCCTGGTGACTGACCCGTCCTTCGTACGCGATGTCGGTAGTGATATCGGCGGTACGGGCGAGCATCCGGTAGGCGAGAGCGGAGGAAATGGCATCCGGGTCCGGGAAGTCCTGCATCACGACCAGGTGGCGTTCGCCGCGGTGCCGGTTCAGGAACTCCGCGAATGCCCTCGCCCGCTCGATGTTCCCGTAGTTCGCGTAGTGCGCCGACGCCTCGCCGCCCTGTGTCTCCTCCTCAGATCGCGCCATGCCACCGGCCTCCCCGTCCGGGTCAACCGGTGCGGCTGTGCCAGCCGCGTGCCACGGCGAAACCGGTGATCAATCGGCAGCCTGCCCCGGCACGTGGCCGATCTCCCGGGGCTTGTCGCCAGGCTTCCGTTCAAGGCGGGGGGTCTGGCCGAGCAGCTCCCGCAGCTCCTCGCGGTCGACGACCTCCCGCTCCAGCAGCATTGCCGCGAGCTTCTCGAGCGCATCCCGATCCCGAACCAGGATTTCGGTCGCTCGTTGAAACGCCTCCGTCAGGAGCCGCCGCACTTCGCGGTCGATACCGCGCGCCGTTGCCTCACTGTAGCGCTGCCCGCGTGAGCCGCTGTCGCGCACGTCGAGGAGCGCCGATGGCGGCGACTCGAAGGTGACAGGACCAAGGGCGTCCGACATCCCGTATTCGGCGACCATGCGCCGCGCGATGGCCGTCGCGCGCTCCAGGTCGTTGCCGGCCCCGGTCGACGTCTCCTCGAAAACGAGCGACTCGGCGGCACGCCCGCCCAGGAGCACGGCCAGCCTGTCGAGAAGCTCCTGTCGCTGGAGGAGATAGCGGTCCTCTTCCGGGAGCTGCTGCGTGTATCCCAGCGCGCCGATCCCTCGCGGAATCACGGAGATCTTGTGTACGGGGTCCGCGGTCCCGACGCGCTCCGCCACCAGCGCGTGGCCGGCTTCGTGGAAAGCGACGATCCGTCGCTCCTTCTCACTGATAAGCCGGCTCTTCTTTTCCAGCCCTGCGACCACCCGGTCGATCGCGGCGTCGATCTCCTCCATGGTCACTGTATCCAGCTCGCGTCGAGCCGCCAGGAGCGCGGCCTCATTGAGGAGGTTGGCGAGGTCGGCTCCGACGAAACCCGGGGACCTGCGCGCGACTTCGGCGAGGTCGACGTTCGGGGCAAGACGGATCCCGCGAGCGTGCACCGCCAGGATCGCCTCCCGTCCTGCCCGGTCGGGGCGGTCCACCACGACCTGGCGGTCGAAGCGGCCGGGGCGAAGGAGCGCCGGATCGAGGATCTCGGGGCGGTTCGTCGCCGCCATGATGATGACACCGGTGCGGGGATCGAACCCGTCCATCTCGACCAGGAGCTGGTTGAGCGTCTGCTCCCGCTCGTCGTGACCGCCCACCAGGCCGCCAGGACCGCGCGACTTGCCCAGTGCATCCAGCTCGTCGATGAAGACAATGCACGGCGCGTGCGCCTTGGCCTGCTCGAACAGGTCGCGCACGCGCGCCGCGCCAACGCCCACGAACATCTCGACGAACTCCGAGCCGCTGATCGAGAAGAAGGTCACGCCCGCTTCGCCCGCCACGGCACGCGCGAGGAGTGTCTTCCCCGTCCCCGGCGGGCCGACCAGGAGGACGCCCTTCGGTATCTTCGCACCGAGCCGCGCGAACTTCTCCGGCGACTTCAGGAAGTCGACGACCTCGACCAGCTCTTCCTTCGCTTCGTCGGCACCCGCCACGTCCGCGAAGGTCACGCCCGTCCCCTCCTCCCCGACGATGCGCGCCCGGTTCTTCCCCACCGTCATGACGCCGGTCTGCGTCGTGTTCATCCGTCGCAGAACCCAGATCCAGAAGAGGATGAGCAGCCCGAGGGGGAGCATCCAGAGGAGGACCGCGCCCCAGCGCCCCGCCGAGCGACCCTCGTACGGGACACCAACTGATTCGAGGAGCGGAACGAGCTCTTCATCGCCGGAGACCGGTATAGCCGTCCACTGCTCGGGGCCACCGGCGGCCCGCACGCTGTCCGTCGTGATCAGCCGGATCTGGTCTTCGCCGACGATGACTTCGCGGGCCTG
This sequence comes from Longimicrobiales bacterium, assembly GCA_035565595.1. Lineage (GTDB taxonomy): Bacteria > Gemmatimonadota > Gemmatimonadetes > Longimicrobiales > RSA9 > DATMSC01. The sequence goes on from DATMSC010000136.1 coordinate 3,980, forward strand.
GCCGGCCCGAATCCTGGCCTTGGCCTCGCTGTACGGGATCCGTGTCGTGGTGGCGCCGCTCACCAGATAGTTGAGCCCGATGAGCAGCGTGAAGGCGAGCACGAAATAGAAGATCGTGAACCGTGTGCGCGGGCCGGCCAGCCCGCCGGCGCGCCGGTCCGGCGATCCGATGCGCCGGTTGGCGCCCCGCCGGCGATCCCCAGCACCGTTCCGCCGATCCCGGTCCATACACCGCCGGGGGGCAAGGATCGGGCCGGTCCCGCACTCAGTCCGGCGTCGCGTAGAGTTGCGTCACATACCAGACTCCGTCGTCGCCCAGCGTCACGCCGATCCCGGTCCGGCTGAACGCCGGGTCGAGGAGGTTGCGGCGGTGCCCGGGCGAACGCATCCAGGCGTCCACCAGGTTCTTCGCCAGCGTCTCCGGCGAAGAGGTGAGGCGGGCCAGGTTCTCCCCCGCAAGCCTCGCCCTCGCGCCCTCCGCC
>DATMSC010000137.1:0-7540 GCA_035565595.1 Longimicrobiales bacterium
TCAGGTCTTCAACGTCTGCTTCTGCGCCGCCGGGAAGAGCACGTTGTTGAGGATGAGCCGGTACCCCGGCGAGTTCCGGCGCAGCGACAGGTCGGTTGGTGCATCGCCGATCCGGTGCCGGGGATCCTCCGGGTCGTGGCCGCCGAAGAAAGTCCAGGTACCCTCACCGTACGTTCCGTGGACGTACTTGACCCACGGCGAACCCTCCTCCTCAGCCAGTACGACGACACCCGGCTTCAACCTGTCGCGCCGGAACGACGTGGTCAGGCCATAGAAATCCGGAAGCACGCTTTCGTGGTTCTGCACCAGCATCGACGGGACCGGATCGAACTTGGCGCTGAAATCGAAGAGGGTGAACGTGCCCAGCGGAGCACTCCATGGCGTGTTGACCTGGTGACCATCGATGTCACTGAAGGAGTTGACCCCCGGATTCAGCTCGATCTTGGCGTTCTGGAACGCCATCGTACGATCCCATTGCATCTTGCGCGATGCATCCGGGTCTATCGGCATCCCGCTGCTGAACGGCGCGGCGATGTTCACCCCGACGGCACCCAGAGCGAGCTCGAGCGTTTCCGTCGCTGTGCACATCGCGAAGAGGAGGCCACCCTCGGCCACGTAGCGGCGGATCTCCTCCGCCACCGCCTTCTTGAGTGCGGGCACGCTCTCGAAACCGAATTCCTGCGCCATCGCTTCGTTGCGACGGATCTCGTCGTGCAGCCAGGGCTCGTTCGCGTAGGCGATGTAGAACTTGGAGTACTGCCCGGTGAAGTCCTCGTGGTGCAGGTGCAGCCAGTCGTAGTCGCTCAGCCTGCCCTGCAGCACATCGCGGTCCCACACCTCGTCATACGGGATCTCCGCGTATTCGAGGGCCAGCGTCACGGCGTCGTCCCATGGCGGTGTGTTGGGCGGCGTGTAGACGGCGATGGTCGGCGCTTTCTCCAGGATGATGCTCTCCATGTTGGAGCGCTCGATCTCCTGGCGGATCTGCACCACGTCAGCGACCGAAACCGGCTCTGTCGACACGCCCCTGAGCGCGGCTTCACGGCGGATCTCCGGCCGGTCGGGGAGCAGGAACGAACCCGACCGATAGTTCAGCAGCCATTCCGCCTCGTTCCCCTGCTCCAGCACCCAGTAGGTCAGCCCGTACGCGCGCAGGTGGTCCGTCTGCTCCGGACCCATGGGCACGAGGAGGTATTGTGCCCGCGCCTGCCCGGCGAACACCAGCGACACTGCCACGAACAGAATGGGCAGGAGACGAAACATCTCGACCTTCCTTCTCATGTACTGCGTTTGCATCACCGATCCCCGCGACGCAGCTCATCCAGCTCGCGCCGCGCCTGGGGAACGAGTGCGCTGCCGGGATACTCCAGGACGAGCCGTTCCAGGAGATCCCGGGCTGCGGCGACGGACTCCGGGTGGCGGAGCAGAGCACGACCCAGGGCGAGGAGCGCCGCCGGCGCCTCAGGCGCCCGGGGATGCTCCTCGATGAGCGTCCGGCGGATCGACTCGGCCTCGACCGGCATCTGGTTCCGGTCCGCGAGGCCGGCCGCGAAATCCAGGATCGCCGATCGATCCCCGCCCGGCAGCTCAACCGATTCTTCGAGGAGCAGCGCGAGCGCCTCTTCTGTCGCCCGTTGCGCCAGCGCCTCCATCGCCCGGCCAACGAGCGTCGCAGCCGGCGTTGACAGCCGGCCGAGCAACGTGGCCATCGCGAGGGCGCGCGTCGCTTCCTCACCCCGGAGCCCTGCCGCGGCCATGGTATACGCCGCGCGCGCGGCGGTGACATCGCCGGCACGCAGGGCGAGTTGCGCGCGTACCATCGCGGACCGGGGACCGCTCGCCCCTTCCACCAGGTCGCGCGCCAGCTCGACCTCCCCACGCTCCAGCGCGACAGCGGCTACAGCCGCCACCAGGCCGTCCAGCTCCGGCGAGTTGGGAAACTCCGATCGGAACGTTTCGATGCCGCGCATCGCCTCATCGAGGCGGCCTTCTCGCGCCGTGACCTCGAGCCGGACGACCATTGCCTGCCGCCGCTCCTCGGACCCTGCCGGCGCCCCGCGCTCGAGCTCGACGTACGTTTCTCGCGCGGTCGCGGTATCACCCACGGCGAGCGCCAGCTCGGCGGCACGACTGCGCAGCGCGAGATTCCTGGATTCCGCCCCGCCCGCCGCGATCAGTTCCGAATACGCCCAGTATCCGAGTCGCGCCATGCGGGCGCCGTCGGCGCGGCGAGCCATGTCCAGGAGGAACGGCTGTCGCTCGGATCGCGGCAGCTCGCCGGCCAGACCCTGTGCAACATCGAGCGCGCGGTCCTCCAGCCCTGCGGCAATGGCCAGCTCGATGGCTGCGCGACGGCGCCCTAGGGACGACCCTGGGGCCACCAGCCGGTCGATGATCCCGGGCATGTATCCGGCGCCGGCGTCCGGGAGTGTGGCGAGCCTGCGCCGCACTACCATGAGCCCTCGACCCTCGGGGCCGAGTGCCAGGTCCCACGCTTCGAGCGAACGGTTCCGGTCGCCCAGTCGCGCGTAGAGCTCCGCCCGCTCGAGGGCGAGGGCATCCGGCCGCCCGACACGCTCGCGGCCTCGCTCGAGGACCCGCACCGCGCGTCCGGGATCGCCGAATGTCTCCCACGTCCGCGCGATCTCGCGGTACGGGGTCTCAGTGTCCGGCGTGGCCCGGATCCACGCCTCCGCAGTCCGCTCGATGTCGTCAGGGCGACGAAGCGCCGTGTACGTCCGGAGCAGCACCTGATACCCCAGGGCGGAACCCGAATCGGCTTCCACGAAGCGGCTGGCCGGCTCGATGACCAGCGCGGGATCGCCCAGGAGGCGGGCAACCTGCTCGAGCTCGAGGAGCGCCGCCACTGACGCCGGCCGCGTCTCCAGCACGCCGCGGAGGAGAGCCGCAGCGCCCTCGAGGTCGCCCTGGGCGCGGCGAGACTCCGCGTCCCGGAGAGCCGCCATTTCGCCGCCCTGTCCGGCTGCCTGCGCCCGACCGGGTAGCGGGGATACGGCCACCGCGGCCGCGAGCACAAGCACCGGGAAGCAGCGCCGGAAAATCACGCGCCCGGAGTGACGGCGGAACACCCTTTCAGCCGGTCCCGCCCCGGCCTGCCCGCAGGTTGCGTGGCACGCGGACGCGTCACCGTGCCGGTTCATCCCCGGACACATCGATACCGTTGAGCCTGTCGAAGTACTCGAGAACGAGGCGCCGCAGCGCCGGCGGCAGCTCGCTGAGCTGCGCTGCGTCCGGGACCCGATAGGCGAGTCCGGCGTCGAGCAGACTGGCGTCGAGCGGGGAGCCCTCCGACGTCCCCACGTCGCCGGACCGCTGCGCCACCCGCTCGGAGCTGACCTCATCCCGCTCGAGCGTGCGACCCGCGTCCAGCAGCCTGTGGAAGAGCCGCTCCTGGCGCGCGACCACCTCGGGGGTCAGGCGTCCGCCGGCGAGCTCCATGGCCAGCGCCGCGGCCTCCTGTGCGAGCTGTTCGAGCCGCCCGAGCAGGTCGTTCTGGCCCCCGAGCATGCTCCCCACGCCCTCGATCCGCCCGGCGATCTCCTGCTGCTGCGTCGCCATGGCCTCGAGCTGTCGCTGCATATGGTCCGGCGAGACTCCGAGCGACGAGAGCGACCGCCCCTGCCCGCTGAGCGCCCCCTGCTGACGGGCCAGCTCCGCGAGCTGGCTCAACGCCTCCTGCACGCCCGTGCCGGACTCGGATTGCGCGATCTGCTGTTCATTCTGCAGCAGCGCGAGCGCCAACTGGTTGAGCGCTTCGACGCTCTGTTCAGCCTGCTCGACGGGGAGGTTGCCATCGGCGCCGCCTTCGCTCAGCGCCTCCAGCGTCTGTTCGCTGTTCAGCAGAGCCCGGGCGAGCGCTGCGCTCACGTCCCGGTTGATCAACGCGGACTCCTGCCCCGCTTCCGCCAGGTTCCTCCCCAGCGCCCGGATGCTCTGGTCCAGTGCCGCCTGCTGCGACCGGAGTTCGTCCAGTGTAGAACCGCCTCGCTGGCCACCCTGACCGCCGCTGTCAGACGAAGCGCTCCCCGCCCCATCACGCCCGCCGGCGTCGGCCTGGGCCGTCTGCTGCCCCTGCTGCCCCTGAGTGCCACCACCACCCTGTTGTCCCGCCTGCCCCTGTCCCTGCTGTCCCTGCTGGCCCTGGTCCCCGGCCGAATTCCCGGAGCCTCCCTGCTGCCCCCGCTGGCCCTGCTGTCCCTGTTCTCCCTGTTGCGCCCGCCGATTGTCGCCGCCCGCGTCGTCGCCAGAGTCCTGAGCGCTCTGCGGGAGCTGCGACCGCTGCCCCTGGTTGCCGCTGTCGCCGGCGCTCCCCTGGTTGCCCGGGCGGGGAGGCGCTCCGCCGGAGTCTGGCCGGGACGGATCAGCGGCGCTGGCGGTGCCGGCGTCGTCCTGCTGCCCCTTCGCCGGGTCGGCCTGACCGTCCGGCTTCGACGATTCGCCGGGGCGCGCCGCGTCACCCTGCTGCGGCGATCCGGACTGCGGCGAGGATCCGGGCGAGGGCTGATCGGGTGGAGACATCCCGCCCTGCTGCATTCCCTGCTCCTGCGCCCGGCGCATCTCTTCGAGCAGCTCCGTCTGGCGCTCGGCCAGTGCAATGGCATCCATCGCCGCCTGACGGACGGCGGTCTGCGTCTCCTCGCGCCACGCTTCGGCCATCTGCTGGCGCGTGCTGTCGAGCGATTCGGCCACCTCGGACAGCGACTGAGCCGCCTGCTCCCCCGCCTCGCCGGCCTGCTGCCCCTGCCGCTGCGCAGCCTGCTCGGCCGCGCGCTTCATCGCGTCCGTTGCGTCGCCGGAGCGTTCCCTGGCCTCGGACGTCTGGGCGGCCGCGCCCGACTCCCCCATCTGGCCGAGACGGGTCTGGAGCGCTGCCAGCGCCTCGTTCAGCTTTGCAGCTTCCTCGGCCAGGCGCTGCTGCTGTTCGATACGCTCCTGGGAAGGCTCACCTTCACTGCGCATGGCTTCGGCCAGCGCTTCCTGCTGCGCGGCAAGGCGCCGGGCCTCTTCGGCGAGCGCGTTCATCTGCTGCTCGGCCGCCGCCCGCCGCATCAACGCCAGGTTCTGCTCGATCTGTTCGCGCAGTTCCTGCTGCCGTTCAGCCATCGCCTGGAGAGCGCGCTCGACTTCTTCCGCGTCGAGCTCCTCGATTCCCTGGCGCAGTGCCGCGAGTTGCTGACGCAGCTCGGGCGTGAGCATCTGCTCGTACAGCTCCCGCATCTCCTCGACCCGGCGCTGCAGCTCGGGGTCGTGGATGCCCGCGTCTTCCATCACGCGTTCCAGCGCCTCGGTCCGCTCGCGCAGTCGCTCGAGCTGGCTGACCACCGATTCCTGGCGCGAGAGCATCTGTCTCGCGGCTTCCGCCTGCGTGTGGTCGAGCGTCCCGCTCGTTGATGATCCGCCCGGAGCCGAGCCCGGCCTCCTTGCCACGCCCGATTGGCGTGCCCCGCCCGCCGCCGCACGGCGCTGATGGTCACGCAGCTCCTGCTCCATCTGCCGTGCGGCTGCCGCAGCCGCACCGAGATCGTCGATCAGGGCGTCAGCCTCCGACTGCGCGATCTGGCGGAGCTCGTCCGTGCCGGGGACGTACAGCGCGTACGTGCGCGACCGCCCCTCCTGTCCGCCGGGCGACGCGTCCAGCGCGCGGACGTAGTAGTAGAGCGTGTCTCCCGCGAGGAGCCCGCGATCGGAGAGATCGAGCACGGTGTTCAGCGCCGCGCGATCGGGCGAGCCGGACAGCTCGATCGACTGTTCCACCGGAGCCTCCGCGCCGCCGAGGGCGCCGACGCGCCAGCTCACCACGGCGGCCGAGCGGAGTCCGTGATCGTCACGGGCGTGGGCCACCAGTGCCTGCCGGAAATCACGCCCCAGGATCGTGTCCGTCCCGGGGAACGTGACCTCGACACGCGGCGCGCTGTCGGGCACGAGCACCAGCTCGATCGGCGCCGGCACGCCGGCCGGCGCGTCGTTTCCCGTGCCGCTGAGCTGCCACTCGTACACGCCGCTCGCGCTGGGCGTCCAGCGGCCCGAGAACCGGTCACCCGCAACGACCAGCTCGACACGAGATTCGGCGTCGGCTCGCCGCAGCTCGACGGCTGCCAGTGGGCGCGTCGACCGACCCTGGATATCGAGCACCGTGCCGGCCGGGATCAGGAGCGGCGGCACGTCGCCCTCGTAACGCTCCGGCGAGCGCCCCAGGTATTCGGGGAAGATCAGGTCCACGACCAGGTCGGATACCAGAAGGGGGTCGACCGGCGTGATGGTGAAGGTGTCGGAGACGGCGCCATCCGGCGCCGTCACCCAGTAGCGCAGCGGCGCGTCGATCCCCGTGAGCTGTGTGATGGCGACGTCCGCCGCCGCGCGCACGGTACGTTGCTGCGGCACGTCGCCCTGGGCGACCCACCGCACCGCAATGCTCGAGCGGCCGGCCGTGCGAACGACGACCTGCACGTCTCCGCCCCGCGGGACCTCGACGTTTCCGGGCTCGACCAGGAGCGGCGGCAACGGCGGTGGTGTCAGGTGACGGACCGGATTGAGGAGCGGTGTCCAGACCTCGCGCGACCGGTCCGGCGACGCGAAGCCGAGGGCGAGCGTCGCGATCGCGAGCCCGGCAACAGCCATGAGCGCACGGGACCGGAGCCGTGCGGCATTGACACCGAGGTCGCCGGCCAGGTCCCGGGCAGAAGCACCCGCGAGACGCTGCGCCAGCTCCACCTCTGCCCGCGCAGCGAGCGCCGCCGACGTCCCCGGCGGGAGATTCGAGCGCAGCTCCAGGAGCCCGCGGACGCTCCCATCCGGGAGGCCCGCACGAGCTTCGGCCGCAGCGGCGATCCTCGCCTCATCCAGCCCGGCGAGCCAGCGCTTCGCCGCCCACGCGCCGATTCCGATCGCCACCGCCAGGCCGACCAGTTCCAGCACGAGAGGTGCGGGACTCGGCGCGGTCCACAACTCGCCACCGCCGGCCAGCCACGCGACGACGAGCACCACGGGCACGACTGCCGCCGCCAGGCCGATGATCGCCAGGAGGGTGTCGCGGCGGACCCTATGGTGCGCGGCCGCAATGGCTGACCAGAGTCGTTGCCCGGCAGGACTCATCGTACACCTTGCGCCAGAGCGTACAGGAAGAGGTTGGCCCCCATTTGCAGCGCCCGCTCGCGAACCTCGGGCGGGTCTCCGTAGACTTCCTCGTCCTCCCAGCCGTTCCCGAGGTCCGACTCGTAGCTGTAGAAGACGACGAGGCGACCCTCGTGGAAGATCCCGAAGCCCTGCGCCGGCTTGCCGTCGTGCTCGTGGACCTTTGGAATCCCGCCGTCGAGCTCGAAATGTGCGTGGTAGACCGGGTGGGAGGCCGGCAGTTCCACCAGCTCGGCATCCGGGAAAACCCGCGCGATCTCGCGCCGGAAACTCTCGTCGAGTCCGTAGTTGTCGTCAGCGTGGAGGAATCCGCCGGATGTCAGGTAATCGCGCAGGATCCGAACCTCTTCCTCCGTGAACTCGACGTTGCCGTGCCCGGTCATGTAGA
>DATMSC010000138.1:0-1741 GCA_035565595.1 Longimicrobiales bacterium
GCGACAACACGGCGAACATGCCCGGACAGGCATCCACGTCGGGACACGTCCTCCAGGCGCTGACGTGCAGCGTTCGCGCCGGCTCGAATGCCAGCTTCTCCTGCGTACCCGTGAGCCCGGCCGGAGGCGACGCGAGCGCGCTGATCGTGGGCGGCCAGGACGTCTACGTCCACCTGGGCAGCGAAGATCCGGAACTGGACGGCGACACGGTCGTCGTTCCGGGCGTGGAAATAACGAATCTGATGGTACAGAAGCTGGGCACGAGCGACGGCGAATCACCCCACCCCGATCACATTCGAGTCTTCTTCCAGCAGCTGCCGACCAACGGAGTGGAGGTCGCCAATGCCACCGGAACCGACACGTTCCTCGAATCGGACCAGCCGTACTTCGAGTACGTGGAAGAGCCTTACCTGCGTTTCTTGGAAACCTCGGGCTTTCTCAGTTGGAAATTCGACATATCGGATTTGGCGACCCCGGAAGACACCTCCTTCACCTTCGGCGTGCTGGTCAGCGCGGCGATCCCGCACGAGGACGGCGTGCTCTTGTTCCATTCCGAGAGCTTTGCCGACCTCGTTGGCGGCTTCAATGACGTGCACGGAACTTCGGATTTCGCGGTAGCCGTCGGTAGTAACGGGAGGGTTCGCGTTTTCGAGAGCGGCGACTGGCAACCAGCGATCACCAATGCTGACATGGACGGCCGTCCAGTTTTCGGGGTCCTGGCGAATTCGCCCGATGACATCTGGATCGTCGGCGCGCGAGATCCCGTGAGCCCTGGCGACTCGGTGAAACCGGGCCTGCACCATTACGATGCGGACAACGATGTCTGGAATCTGAATGTGCTTACGCCTGACGTGGGGAGCTCGAGATACAGCGACATCGGCTCCTCACCCTCGCACGCCACGCGATTCATTACCCGCGCCGGCGGCGTCACGCGCGACGCAAGGCTCACGGTCTGGAACGGCACCCAGTACATCGAGTACGCGCTGCCAGATTCGCTCGACTCCGCAATCGGGTTGAGAGCGGTGCACGGCGTGTCCGATTCCGAGGTATGGATGGCCGGCGACTTTGGATACGTCTTCCGCGCGACGACCACCAACGGCTGGCAGGACGCCTCGGACATTACCTGGGAGGCGTTCGACCTGGCTAGCGAGCTCGGGTTTTTCGCAACAATGCAGGCCATCTGGGTCACCGACCCGACGGAGGTCTGGGTCGGAGGCTCACCGGACGGACAAGGTGTGGTCATCCGGGGCATCTTCGACGAGGGGGACTGGACCTGGACGCGGATCGACAATATCGATTTCCCCGATGGCTCCGTCACCGGCATCTGGGCACCACTCTCGAACTACGTTTGGTACACCACCGAAAGTGGCTACGTCGCCTTCTACGATGGCGATTCACCACCCACCGTCTTCGATCCGGACGGGCTCACCATGGAAGGGATCTACGGCGCGGACCCGGATCATTTCTGGGCCGTGGGCGGCGACTCCAAAATCGCTCTCGGCACGCGATAACGCCCTGATACCGGGCAGCGCCTGGTTGAGGATCCCGCGTAGCAACGGCCTCGGTCCACGCCTGTGCCATGCAAGACCCGTGATACCTGATCGCAGCGTCCGTGGGCACCGTGCGTAGCGCGTCGTGAACCGTCGGTATGGGCTGAAGCGGGAGCGCCGACCCGGGCCGCGGCCTTGATCCGCCATCTCTTCACCGCGATCTTCCAACCGTTCCGCACGCCCTTGCACCA
>DATMSC010000139.1:0-5672 GCA_035565595.1 Longimicrobiales bacterium
GAATCCGCCGTTGAGAGACGGCGGCCTCATTGAAGCGAAAATATAGGTCTGTGGGTTGCGTTGCCATTGTCGAATCCGCCGTTGAGAGACGGCGGCCTCATTGAAGCGGCCAGACTGGCCTTGAGCTGTGCCTCTGCCGCCTCGAATCCGCCGTTGAGAGACGGCGGCCTCATTGAAGCAATCTCATTGCTATTGAGTACGTCGCTGAAGTACTTGGAATCCGCCGTTGAGAGACGGCGGCCTCATTGAAGCATGTAGCCCCCCGCAGTATCCGTATCGGCGATGACCCGAATCCGCCGTTGAGAGACGGCGGCCTCATTGAAGCGCGATACGAAATGCTGCATGGACACTGGCCGTCCGGAATCCGCCGTTGAGAGACGGCGGCCTCATTGAAGCGCCTCAACACCCTGTGCCCCTGTTTCCCATTTCGAAACCGGAATCCGCCGTTGAGAGACGGCGGCCTCATTGAAGCCGACAGTTTCTGTGCTGCACAAAAAGCGACTATCTGAATCCGCCGTTGAGAGAGGGCGGCCTCATTGAAGGCGTAGTCGCACGCGCGCAGCTCGCGCCACTCCACCCGGGAATCCGCCGTTGAGAGACGGCGGCCGCATCAGCTCGTCGCGGCCCCGGCGCTGGCGCTTCTTCGCGGGCGGCGGTTCCGCCAGCTCGAGGTCTTCAGCCCCTCGTCCAGCGGCGGCAGCCCCATCCGCTTCCGGTACTCGCCCTCGGTCTCTCCGGGTCGGGCGCCCATCCCGTACGCCTGGTGGCTGTTCGGACCGTCCAGAATCATCGGCCGGTCCACCTCGTCGATCCGAACGACTATCGGCTTCCCCTGGTCCATAGCGTGGCCCCCTCTCGAAAATCCTGACGTTCGGCTGACCCCCCCCCCGGCTCCGGCGAAATATGCTCGGGAATGAGCCCATTGTCCAACGCGCTCTGCTTATGCTGGACATCGACGACGTCCAGCACGGGCAGACCCTTGCCTCGCACCGCGCTTACGGCCCGCTTGAATCCATCCTGGCCGTAGACGCCGATGATGATCGTTGCCGCTGCGGTCTGGCGGACCATCTCCCGCATCTTCGCGGTGTCCGCGATCTCAGCGGACCGCATCGGGTGGAACGCTATGACCCGCTGCTGCGTGTCGAGGAACAGCACGTCCACGCGACGGCCGTCGTGCGGCATCTGCGAGAGGTACGCGAAGACACGCTCGGGCTCCAAAATCTGAAGCTGGTCTGCGGCGGTCCACTCGAACGGGCTCTTGTCGAAGGGCGCCGTCATCATCTTCGGCTCCGGACCGAGCACAAGGCCGTCGCCGATGTACTCGAGATCCGCAATCACCGCCAACCTGTCGTGGTTGATTACATAGCTGCCGCCGAAATCCACGCCTTCACTCAGTGCGATCACCAGGGCACGGGCAGTGACGTGCATATCTGCATCGCTGGGCTGCGGATCCCCGGACGGATGATTGTGGGCCAGGAAGACCGTGGCGCCCACATCCCTCGCCTGCCGCACGAGCTGCCGGACCTCCGGCGGCGGCACCAGCGAGCAGACATCGACAACAGCTTTGCGAGCGTCGCGATACCGGCGCGGGATTTCGCTCGCTTCCGGCGGCACATCGATGCGGGCAATCACGCCGCCTGCCGCCGCCGCCGATCGGCATTCTGTGCGCACAGAATCGCGCCGCGCTGCTTTCATCGCCGACAGGAGGGCGCCCCGCCAATTCGCTGCCAGGTGCACGAAGCGCCTATTCGGAAGCGCTATCGATCGCCCCCTCACTCCTTCGACAGGAACACCGGCGTCCATTCCAGGCCGGGGAGCGGCGGCGCCGCGACTTGCGTGAAGGTGTTGGTAGCGGGGTTGTAGATCTCGGCGGTGCTGGCGAGGTCGACCCCCGGACTGGTTCTGAGTTCAGCCGCCGACGATGAGGACAGTGCCGTCGTCGAGGAGGACGGCGCCGTGCTCGGAGCGGGGGACGGTGTCATCTCGCCGGCGGAGGTGAAGGTATTGGTGGCCGGGTCGAACAGCTCCGCGACGGCGGTCGGGTTGATGGCTGCGGTCTGGCCGGTGCGACCGCCGAGGATCAGCACCTTCCCCGACTGCAGCAGCGTCGCGGTGTGACCCATCCCGTGCTCCACGGCCATGTTCGGGAGCGGGGTGAACGTTTCGGTGGCAGGATCATAGACCTCGGCGCTGCGCAGGCGACCGAAGGGCGGGTTCAGCTCCTGGCCGCCGGCGATCAGGACTCGTCCATCCGGGAGCGGCATCTAGCTGTGCAGTGTGCAGTGCACGAGCATCGGCGAGGTGGCGGTGAAGGTCCCGGTGGCGGGATCATAGATCTCTGCGGAATTGCCGCCGCCATTGCCACCGGTGAGGAGGACGCGGCCGCCCGGCAGGATCGAGGGGCCGTGGTACTGGCGACTGAGCGTCATGCTCCCGGTGGTGCTCATGGTCTTCGAGTTGGCGTCGAAGATCTCGGTGGAGGCGAGGGGCGGCGAGCTCGAGCCACCGTCCCGGCCACCGGTGATGAGCGCGCGGCCGTCGCCCAGCACCGTGAGGGTGTGCCCGTAGCGGGGCACCGCCATTTCGTGTTGCGTCCACTCACCGGTTGCGAAATCCTGGAGGTACGCGGCGCGGGTGGCGTTCTGCCCCACCGCGCCGACGCCGCCCGCCCGGAGGGCGACGCTCGCCTCCCCGGCGTACAGCGAAACGGAACCTGCGTGGGCGCCGGACGGCCCCGCCGTGTATGTTCCCGGTCCGATGCCGACGCTGACCGGGGCGCCGGACCCCAGGGGGAGGGAGAAGCCGTCCAGCTTCCGCCACGAGTCGACCTCGGGGTCGTACGAGTACCAGTTCCCCGAAGTCGCCCTGGAACCGGGGTGCAGGATCGTAACCTTCGACGGCGAATTCTGCCCTGGATCGGGGTTGTTGGGCGGGTTCTCGTTCGGGATGTTGGGACCGTCGCCGTCTTCGTCGAAGACGTCTACCGTGTTGTCGGGTCCGCACGAGATCAGCGCCGGGGCGAGGAGCGCGAGGAACACGGCGGGCAGGATTCGCGTCATGGGGGCAGACTCCAGACCTGGGGGGTCCGGGTCGGCGATGGCCCTTCGCGTATGCAAAAAGCACAGTCGCAGCGGGAACTGCCGGGCAAGGCGGCTTCCGAGGAACATCCCCTCACCGACCACCGGGTGGATGCCATGATCCGCGTCCCGTACGACGAAATCCAGGACACCCTCCGTCGCGTTCTGGTCCGCGAAGGCTTCGCGGACCCGGACGCCGACCTCTGCGCGCGTCTCTTCGCCGATGCCAGCCAGGACGGCGTGCCGTCGCACGGGCTCAACAGGTTCATGACGTTCGTCCGCTCCGTCCGCGCCGGCATCGTGGATCCCCGAGGGACTCCGACGCGTGTCGCCGCGTTCGGCGCCCTCGAGCGGTGGGACGGGCATTCCGGCCCCGGTCCGCTGAACGCCCACCGCTCGATGGAGCGCGCCATCGAGCTGGCCCGCGAGCACGGCATCGGGTGCGTCGCGCTGGCGAACACCAACCACTGGATGCGCGCGGGGAACTACGGGTGGCAGGCGGCGGACGCGGGCGTCATCGGGATCTGCTGGACCAACACGCTGCCGAACCTCCCTCCCTGGGGTGCGACCAGGCCACGGACCGGGAACAACCCGCTGGTCCTCGCCGTGCCCCGTCCCCCGGACCACGTCGTGCTCGACATGGCGATGTCGCAGTTCGCGTACGGCACGCTGGACGTCTATCGCCGCCGCGGAGAACGGCTCCCGGTTCCGGGCGGATTCGACGCCAGCGGTGAGATGACCGACGACCCGGCCACGATCCTGGCCACGGGGCGCGTCCTCCCGGTCGGATTCTGGAAGGGTTCGGGGCTGGCACTCCTCCTCGACCTTGTAGCAGCCCTGCTTTCGGGCGGCCGGGCGACGCACCAGATCCCACCGGAGCCGCACCTGGAGTCCGGGCTCTCCCAGGTGTTCATCGCCATCGACCCGGCGGGGCTCCCCGGCCAGGCGACTTCCCCCGATGAATTCGTCAACGCCGTCCTCGCCGCCTTTCAGAGTGACGATGAAGAAGTCAGGTATCCGGGCGCCCGGGCGGTACGCGCGCGGCGGGAAGCTGCGACGGAGGGTGTGGCAGTCGACGACGACGTCTGGAGTGAGATCCTGGCGGAGCTTCAATGACCACGGCAACGCGAGGGGCTCCGCCGCGGGGATTCTGATGTTCGGTCCGGGTGAACCGGACCCTACCGGAATGGAGAGGAGCAGCACATGACTCGCCGGCCGATCATCGCCACGATCACCACGATCCAGGACGACGCGGCAGCGGACACGGCGCTGCGCGACGCCTTTTCCAACTGGGCGAGCGGCATCGCCGCCGTCGCGGTGCGCGACGACGGTCACGTCTACGCCATCACCGCGACCGCCGTGACGCCGGTGTCTCTGACGCCGCCGCTGCTGCTCGTCTGCGTCGGCCCGAACGCAACCGTCCTCCCGTTCCTCGAGGAGGGTGCCGAATTCGCGGTGAGTATCCTCTCCGCGGAGCAGCGCCGGCAGGCCTCGCTCATCGCCGACCCGGGCCCTCTCTCTGCCAGCCTCTTTCCGCCCGACGGCCCGCCCGTCCTGGCTGACGCGCTCGCCGCGTTCGTGTGCACTGTGGAATCCACGTATCCGGGCGGCGACCACCGGATCGTGGTGGGCCGGATCGTCGGCGTAGCCGATACCTCGGCCGGCGGTCCGCTGATCTATTTCCGTCGCGACTACCACCGGCTGCCGGCGGAGTAGAGCACGACTCGACGCCGGTAAAAGCACGAACCCCGCAAGTCTTCCGTCACCGTCGAAGATCTGCGGGGTTCTGGCGCGCCACGGCCCGGGCCGCACGGCGCCTCGCCGTTTCACAGGACCACCAACAGCACCGCCGTTGTGACGAGCGCACCTGCCCAGATCACATCCATGTTGATCCACGCGCGACGGAGCAGCCTGAGCCCGAGCTTTTCGTATACGATCACCGCGATCAGCACAGTGGCGAGCAGGTATCCGGCCGCGTGGATCAGCGCGCCGAGCAACCCGGCCAGGCCGTCTCCGGGGACGCCACCCAGCGCCGCGGCGTGCGCCGCATGCGCCCCATGCAAGGCGACGTCCTCGTTCGCTGCGACAATCTCGACGGCACCATGATCGTGTCCGTGGTGCACGTGCGACGTCGCAGCAACCGTTACGTCTCCGGGGGCGGGACTCTCAGCCACGGCTACTGGTTGGTCGCCCGCCTCGAGGAAGATCGGCAGGACCATGAGCCCGGCGCCGTGCGCCGACGCCATGAGGAACGACCACATGGTCAGCTCACGTGCGCCCACGCGCATCCCGCCGAAGCGCGGGTGGAAGTGCCGCCTCAGGTGCATCACGCCGACCGCGAGCAGCGCCGCCGCCACGATCCAGCGCTGTATCTCCGGCGGGATCACCAGGCCGACGACAGTGGCAACGGTGATCGCGGTGGCGACGGCCAGTGCGTGTCCCAGTGCCAGCGGCCCCATCGCCCGCCAGACGGCGCGCCGGCTCCGCTCCTGGAGCCCGAGGGAGACGGCGAAGAGCCACCCCATCCCCGGGTTGATCCCGTGCAGCGCGCCCAGCCCCAGCAGCGCCAGCAAGGCGAAAGTATCGAACGATTCC
>DATMSC010000140.1:0-6734 GCA_035565595.1 Longimicrobiales bacterium
ACCGTGTACGCGATCCTGCTCGGCACGCCGGAGGGCGGATCACAGGTCATGCTGCGAGCGTTCGCGGAGGACGCGCTGCCGGCACCGGTGCACGTCCTGGACGTCAGGCTGCACGAGACCGGCGCCGCGCTGGAGGCGGAGCTCGGGCCGGAGGGTCTCGTCATCCGGCTCCCGGCGGAGATCCCGGGGACGATGGCGCTCGTGCTGGAGGTGCGCACGAGCCCGCGCTGAGCCGGGCGGCAGAGCCCGCCGGAGCCCGTCGCGCGGGATTGACCTCGCCTCGCGCGCCGGGTGATCTGAACGGAGGTTTGGCAGCAGCACCCGCCGCTCAGCCGGAGTCTCGGCTCCGGCCGACAACGACCTCTCACAGGGAGGTGAAGGTGTCAGCAGTTGCCAGTATTCTACGGTTCCCGCGCGCTGCGGGTAACTCCCTGATCCTCTACGCGATCGGTCTCACGACAGCCGTATCCCTCACCGTCGCGATCGGGCTCGAGCCCGTTCCCCCGCTGGTCATCCCCGTGCTCGTCACACTGCTGCCGCTCCCGGCGACGTACAGGCGCTGGACGAGCCCCGTCGCCGCCCTGCTGATGGCCGCATTCATGGTTCTGGCGATGTTCAGCATCGGGATCTTCTACGCGCCGAGCCTGATCCTGCTCATCGCGGGAGCCATCGCGGCGTGGCGTGCGCCGGCGCCGGCCGCCCGACCGCGGATCGACGTGTGGGGAGTGGCGAGGACGCTCCTGGTTCCCAGGACCGTCGCCGATCACCTGATCATGGGCGCGGTCGTTTTCACGGTGGCCATATCCCTCGTGGTGGCGATCCGGATCGAGGCCGTTGCGTCCTTGTTCATCCCGGTACTCATCAGCCTCGTCCCGCTCCCCACGGCTCACCGGCGTCTGACCACGCTTTTGGCCGTGGTGCTCATGGCGGCTTTCGTTGTGCTTGCAATCGCCAGCGTAGGGATCCTGTATGCGCCGGCCCTGCTCCTCCTCATCGGGGCCGCCGCCGCGTCGTGGCTGCCGCGCCGGAACCGTGACGATAGAGCTGTAGTCAGGAAGCCCAATGCACGATCGGCGGCCCCGCTGGAGCCGCCGATCTCGTTTCTGCGCTCCGGCCCATCGCCGGCGCGGTGGCGAGCCGAGCGGCTCACCGGAAGCGGTCGGGTGAGAAGGGCGCCGGATCGAAGGTCGGCGTTCTGCCCAGGACCAGGTCGGCGACGAGCCTGCCGGTCGCGGGTGCGGTCTGGACGCCGAGCATCTGGTGGCCTGTGGCCACGACCAGATTCTCGATGTGCCGGGGCCGGCCGATCACCGGCAGCCCATCCGGCGTGCACGGCCGCAGCCCGCGCCAGACTTCCTTCGGCTCGCAGTCTGCCGGGAGGCCCAGGAGCTTCGCACTGGTCTGGCGGATCGTCTCCACGCGGCGGCGCGAAACGGCAAAGTCGTCCTTCACCAGCTCGAGGGTGCCCGCGAGCCGCAGCCTGCGCCCGTGGGGCGTGATGGCGACCTTCCGCTCGACGACCATGATCGGCGTCCGGAGCGGAGGGTCCTGGTGCTCGACGATCATCGAGTAGCCCTTCCCGCCCAGGAGCGGGATGCGGATCCCGAGCCGGCCGGCGAGCTGGCGCGACCAGATGCCCGCCGCGAGCACCACCTCCCGGGGCTCGAACCACCCCTTCGTCGTCATGACCGAGCGGATGCGTCCGCCCTGCACCTCGAAGTCGATGACCTCGGTGTCGGGCATGAACCGGGCGCCGCCCGACTCCGCGCGCGAGAGGAGCGCCTGCACGGCCTCCGTGGGCTCGAGGTGCGCCTCCTCGGGGAAGTGGACGCCGCCGGCCAGGGGGCCGGTGATCGCCGGGTCGAGCGCGCGGATCTCCTCCGTCGACAGCGCCCGGCCCGGCACGCCCAGCCCCCGCATCAACTCCATGTCCTCGTGCGCCGCTTCCACCCCGTCTTCCGTCAGCCCGATCAGCAGCAGCCCGCGGCGATGCAGGTCCATCCCGCCCGGGTACTCCCCGGAGAGCTCCGAGTACTTCTCGAGACTGAATCTGGACAGCTCGACGAGCGCCGCTGTGCCCCGCCGGAACGGCTCGTTGCGCATCGCCGTCATGAAGCGCGTCAGCCATTCCAGCAGGAGCGGGTCCGCGCGCGGCGGGATGTGCAGCGGGCTGACCGGGTCGGCCATCCACTTCAACGCGGTCCAGAAGAGACCGGGCCTGGGAAGCGGCATCGCGAAACACGGCGTCACCCACCCGGCATTGCCGTACGAGCAGCCGTGGCCGAACCGCTCGCGGTCTACCGCGAGGACGTCCGTGCCGGTGCCGCCGAGGGCGTCCGCGATGGCGGCGCCCACGATGCCGCCTCCGATTACGAGGACGTCCGGGTTCCGGTTCGCATTCTCCATCGATCACCCGTGCTGAAAATCGTACGCACCGTAGCTTCCGACGACCCTCGACCGGGCTTCGCGAAGCACCGAAAATTATTACTCCCAATGTGTTACAAAGTTACGCCGATCCGGCGGGCAGCGTCACGTAAAGGGGGACATGAACCGGTCGCGCGGGGTCGCGGCAGCACCGGGCCGTTCGCCTTGCCACGCGGTGCTCCTGACTTCCAACTGGAGGTGGGACGCCAAGGAGGCCGTGGCAGGATGATCCGGCAACACCGGGGCTTCCAGGGGCCAACGCGTTGTCGCGCCCCCATTAGCCCTAGCCTTAGCCCTGGCCCCAGCCCTATGCCGTTCCGGCGAGCCTCTTCAGCCTGGCCGCCACCTCCTCCCGGATCTCCGCCTCGTCGGGGATGACGCGGTCCTCCATGAGGACCTTGCCGTCGCAGATGGTGGTGCGCACGGCCCGCCCGGCGGCGGAATAGACGAGGTCGGCCGCCAGGTTGTGGCCGGGGAAGACGAACGGATCGTCGAGGTCGACGAGGATGAGGTCCGCGAGGCGCCCCGGCGCGACCTCGCCGGCGTCGATACGGAACGCGGCGGCGGGGTACGACGTCGCCATGGCGATGGCTTCGGTGGCCGGGAGCACGGTGGGATCGCCCGCCTCGTGCTTGGCGAGGAGCGCGGCGAACTTGAGCTCCTCGAAGAGGTCGAGGTTGTTGTTGGAAGCGGCGCCGTCGGTCCCGATGAGCGGCTCGATGCCGGCGGCCTTCATGGCGACGAAGCGCATGGGGCCGCCGGAGCTGAGCTTCATGTTGGACACCGGGCAGTGGAGCGGGTGCACGCCGCGCTCGGCGAGGATCGCGATCTCCTCGTCGTCGAGGTGGACGGAGTGGGCGGCGAAGCAGCGCTCGCTCAGGATGCCGAGCCTGTCGAGGTACGGGACGGGGCGCACCCCGTGGTCGCGCAGGCACCCCTCCACCTCGCCGATCGTCTCGGAGAGGTGGATGTGGATGCGCATATTGCGTTCGGCGGCGACCTCCGCCAGCCACCGGAGCGAGGCTTCACTGACCGAATAGATGGCGTGCGGCCCGAGGGCGTGCTGGACCCGGTCCGGATAGCTCCGGAACTCCTCGATCTCCCGGAGCGCCGCTTCGCGCTGGACGGTAGCACGTTCCGCGTCGCCCAGGTCCAGGAACACCGACGTCACGACGGCGCGCATCCCGGCGTCCACCGCCGCTCGCGCGGTCCCGTGCAGGTGCCAGTACATGTCGCTGAAGAAGGTGGTCCCGGTCCTGATCATCTCCAGGCACCCGAGCCTCGCCCCCCAGTAGACGTCGTCCTCGGTCAGCTTCGCCTCGAACGGCCAGATCTCCTGCTGGAGCCACTGCATGAGCGGGAGGTCGTCGGCGTAGCTGCGGAGCATCGCCATGGCCGTGTGCGTGTGCGCGTTCATGAGCCCGGGGAGCACCGCCGTGCCCCGGCCGTCCACCACGCGCGTGGCGGGATCGAGGACGCGTGCCGGGTCGTGCGGCTCGATCCGGTCGATGCGGTTGCCCGCGATCAGGATGTCGACAGGCTTGCCGGCGAGCTGCGTGTTGGTGATTGCCAGGTCGAAAGACATAGGGCAAGGGCTAAAGGATTGGAGGCACAGTCGTTACGCTCGTGGGTGCGGTGGTGCCGATGCAACGGCGATCTCCCGCGCCCGGGCGCTCCTTCGATACCGCCCGTTGGGCGGGTCGCCGGGACGGGAACGGAGACGGTACCATCATCGCAGCATCAACCGTGCGACGTCCGCGAAACGGCGGCCCTGCTCGGCCTTGCGGCGCAGGATGTCGCTGGCGCGGAGCGGCTCGTCAGCCAGGCCGTGGGCCAGATTGTCGACCATGCAGACGGCGGCGATCTCAAGGCCGGCTTCGGCGCAGAGCGTCGCCTCATGACCGAAGGTCATCCCGACGATGTCGGCGAAGTGGGCGATGAGGCGCACCTCGGCACGCGTCTCCAGCCGGGGCCCGGGCGAGTGCCAGTACACGCCGCCGTCGACGAAGTCCTCACCCAGCTCCGCAAGCACCGCGGAGAGCTGTCGGCGGAGCGCCTCGGAAAGCACCGGCGTCGCGTACGGCGGGTCCTCGTCGAAGAGGGTGTAGACCGGGCTCAGGTTGATGAAGTCGTCGGGCACGATGAGCGTGTCGACCCTTGTGACATCGGGGCGGAGCCCGCCCACCGAGCAGAACGAGACGATGCGGGTGTGTCCGAGCTGCTGGAGCGCGGCGATGTTGGCGCGATGGTTGATCCTGTGCGGAGAAATCACACCATCCGGCCCGTGCCGGAGCACCAGTGACCAGCCCTCGCCACGGTGGATCAGCGCTTCGCCAAAAGGCGTGTCAACACGTTCGGCGCGGGCGCCGTGGAAGGGCGGGTGCTCCAGCAGATTGCTTCCTGCGATGAAGGCGAGCGACAACGGCCACCTCCGGGAAGGTTCACGGGTAGACCGCCTCCGGGGCGCGGTGAAGCAGGCGGCACGCCCCGCGGCGGGGTACGGTGCCGGTACCATACGGTGAGCCGCGTGCGTTCGCCACCGCGCCGCACGCCGGGGAGTGCTTGACTGCCGCGAAATCGCCTCCTACGTTCGGCGGGCGATCCAATCGTCGCACCCCTTCCAAAACAATCTGGACGCGGAACCGATGTGGGTAACGCTTGCGTTCAGCGCGCTGGTCGCGGGCGCTGGTGGCCGCAGACTCTCTCGAGACGCTGGGCCGCCACCGCGGCTTCCGTGACCTGTACGAGGTCTCGGATGCGCTGGGAATTGCGGCATTCACCGTGACCGGCGTTGCGGTCGCGATCTCGGCCCGGCTCGATCCGCTCTGGCTCTGGGCGCCGCTCCTGGCGATGCTGACCGCGGCAGGTGGCGGGATGCTCCGCGACCTCGTGCAGCAGGCCGGGAAGCTGGCCAGCCTGCATCGCGAATTCTACGCGGAGGTCCGAGGACGGCGGCTTCCGCGCGCTCGGCGACATCGCTGAAGGCGAGCCGCGCAACTTCGCCGTGCTCGCGTTGCACCGGGAGCAGACCCGCGCCTACCTCGCAGGCCTCGAGGCGTCGGAGAATTTCTGGTGACGACCGGCGCGCCGACCTGTCTCGATTTCTCGTCGCCGCTTACTTTGGCGCCGGACCGGTTCCCGGTTCCAGCGTCGTGGATGGCATGACATACAGGAGGCGATGTGCCCGATAGAAGTGCGTATGCGGCCGAGCTAGAAGTCGCGATCGATGCGGCCCGCATCGGTGGCAGGGAAGTCATGGCCCGGTACGGGTCGACGGAATCCGAGACGAAGGCCGGCGGCTCGCCGGTGACCGAGGCCGACCACGCGTCCGCTGCGGCGATTCGCGAGCGGATCCGCCAGACCTTCCCCGACGATTTCATCCTCTGCGAGGAAACCCTGGACGACCCGCGGCGGGTTCAGGCGTCGCGGCTGTGGGTCGTCGACCCGCTGGACGGGACCAGGGAGTTCCTGGCGCAGAACGGCGAGTTCTCCATCATGATCGGGCTGGTTTACGCCGGAAGGCCGGTCCTCGGCGTCGTCTACCGGCCCGACGGCGATGCGCTCTTCGCCGGCGTCATCGGCGAGGGCGCGTGGGTCGAGCGGAACGGCACCAGGACGCCGCTCCACGCGACGAAGCCACTGGAGGGGCTGCGGCTCGTGACATCGCGGTCGCACTCGGACGCGGCCGTCGACGCGGTCGCCCGGGAGCTGAACGTGACCGAACGCCGACCCTCCGGTTCGGTCGGGCTCAAGTGCGCTCTCATCGCCGAGGGCGTCGCCGACGTGTACGTGCACCCCGTCTCGTACATCTCGGAGTGGGACACCTGCGCGCCGGAAGCCGTGCTCGTCGCGGCGGGCGGCGTGGTCACCGACTGTCGTGGCAAGCCGCTCGAATACAACAAGCCCGACCCCAGGCAGCGCTTCGGCATCCTCGCCTGCGCACCAGGACTGCTGGAGCAGACGCTGGCGGCGGTGGCCAGGGCGGACTTGCCGTTGCTGAGGACGGCCAAGGGCCAGGGCTAATTGGGTGTCGAGGAATGGCTTGCGTTTGGTCGGCAGTGGGGCGGGAGCAGAGAGATTGCGGTTAGCCGCTCGGAGGCGGGCACGAGTCCGGAATCCTGGCTGGGGATGCAGGTGACGTGCGACCTCGAACGCACCCGGGACGAGATCGGTGCGGAGATCGAAGCGAAGATCCGGCCGCGCGCCGCGTAGGCGCAGGCTGCATACTCTCGCGCGCAGGCGGCGGCGCGCGGCCACCAGCGAAACGGCGCCCGGGGTGACCCACCCCGGGCGCCGTCGTCGCGTGAGGG
>DATMSC010000141.1:0-2436 GCA_035565595.1 Longimicrobiales bacterium
CCGTCGCAGGACCAGAACCAGCAGAACCCGATGTACGATCAGGTCGCTGGTGCGCTGATCCTCTCGGACGCGCCGGTCGCGGCGTCGGTTGACGCCGTCAAGTACTTCGGCAACGACAACAACGTCGGCCAGGCCATGACCTACAACGCCACGGCGAATCTGAGCTTCGTTCAGAGCAACCCGCTGGTGCAGAAGGGCAACCCGGCCACGGGCATGGGCGCTACCTCTGGTATCACCCTGCTGAACCCGCTGCCGATCCAGAACTCGATCGCGGTCTACTGGCTGAACCAGTCTGGCTTCAACGCCAGCAACTTCGGCACGTCGACCCTGATCGTCCCGGCCCAGTCGATCGGCATTGCGTACACCATGACGCAGCACAACCTGCCGAACGGCTACTACGGCTCGGTCGTCACTGAGGGCAACCTCCCGTATGTTGCCACCACCGGCAACGTCGACTACCAGGTCGATGGCGACGGCTCGGTGATCTGGAACAGCTACAACCCGTGCGGCCAGTTCCGCGCATTCGCCGATTGGGAGGGCTCTTGCCTCTTCTTCTTCGGTGAAGGCGAAGGCGGCCCGAACTAATCGTAGTCAACAAGGGTGATCGTCAGGCTGATCGTCTGATCTGACTGGCAACGCTCTGGAGGGACCCCTGGGAAACCAGGGGTCCTTTTTTGTGTGTTGTGTGGGGACGGCCCTCACCCCCCTGCCCCCTCTCCCAACTTTGGGAGAGGGGGTGTCGTGTTGCTGGCGGGGTGGCTGCCGTGTCTTGCTCCTCTCCCCTCGAAGGGGAGAGGCGGGGAGAGGGGTTTGCTGGCCGCAGACGCCTCCAACCGGCACCCAAACCCCGTCGCACTGGATACCCCCTCTCCTCCGAGGCGGGGAGCCCTTTGGGCCGCGGGCCGGGGGGTGAGGTTATAGTTCCTCATACAGCGGAAGGCGGGGCGGATGGATGCTCAGGCGGATGTGCTGATTGCCGGGGGCGGGCCGGTGGGGCTGACGCTGGCGATGGATCTGGTGCGGCGCGGCGTGCAGGTCGTGCTGGTCGAGCAGCGCGAGGCTGGCGAGCCGCCGAGCGTGAAGTGCAACCACGTCGCGGCGCGCTCGATGGAGCTGTTCCGGCGGCTGGGGCTGGCGAGCGATCTGCGCGCCGCCGGCTTGCCGGACGACTTCCCGCACGACATTGCCTTCCGCACGACGTTCACCGGTCGCGAGCTGACGCGCATCGTCCTGCCGTCGCCAGCAGGGCGACGGCGCGGCGAGCCGGGCGCGGATACCGACTGGCCGACGCCGGAGCCGCCGCACCGCATCAACCAGATCTACCTGGAGCCGATCCTGTTCAACGCCGCCCGGCAGCTGGATGGCCTGACGATCCTCAACCGCGTAGCGCTGGAGACAGTGACGCAGACCGACGACGGCGTCAGCGCGACCGCCCGCGACCTGACCAGCGGCACTGAGGTGCGACTCGCCGGCGCGTATCTCGTCGGCTGCGACGGCGGACGCTCGACGGTGCGGCATCAGATCGGCGCGCGACTGGTCGGCGACGCGGTCGTCCAGCGCGTGCAGTCCAGCTACATCCGCGCGCCGGGTCTGCTGGCGTTGCACGGCGGCACGCCAGCGTGGGGCAACATCTCGCTGAACCCACGGCGCAGCGGCACGGTCTACGCGATCGACGGCCGCGAGACGTGGCTGCTGCACAACTATCTGCGCGACAACGAGCCGGACTTCGACAGCGTCGATCGGGACTGGGCGATCCGCGAGATCCTCGGCGTCGGCCCGGACTTCACCTACGAGGTCATCTCGCGCGAGGACTGGTACGGTCGGCGGCTGGTGGCGGACAGGTTCCGCGACCGTCGCGTCTTCATCTGCGGCGACGCGGCCCACCTGTGGGTGCCCTATGCCGGCTACGGCATGAACGCCGGTCTGGCCGATGCCGAGAATCTGGCCTGGCTGCTGGCGGCGCGAGTGGCGGGCTGGGGCGCGTCGGCGATCCTCGACGCCTACGAGCGCGAGCGGCTGCCGATAACAGAGCAGGTATCGCATTTCGCGATGAACCACGCCCACGCGATGGCGAAGCAGCGCCGAGCCGTGCCGTCCGAAATCGAAGACGACACGCCAGCAGGCGAGGCGGCGCGAGCCGAACTGGGCAAAGCGACCTGGGAACTGAACGTCCAGCAGTACGCCGCCGCCGGGCTGAACTTTGGCTATTACTACGACGACTCGCCGCTGATCGTTCCGGATGACGAGCCGCCCCCACCGTACACGATGGGCAGCTTCGAGCCATCGACCGTCCCCGGCTGCCGCACACCGCACGTCTGGCTGTCCGACGGCCGCTCGCTCTACGACGCGCACGGCGACGACTACGCGCTCCTGCGCCTCGACCCGACGCTCGATGTGGCACCGCTGCTGTCCGCCGCTGCGTCGCGCGGCCTCCCG
>DATMSC010000142.1:0-3291 GCA_035565595.1 Longimicrobiales bacterium
CTTCTCCTCGAGGTCCGCCATCGTGTTCCGGACCGTCGCCGGCGAAACCCCGAGCCCGGATCGCTTCGCAATCGCCCTGCTGCCGGCGGGCTCCGCCGTTTCGACGTACGTCCGTATCACGGCCTCGAGGACCAGCCGTTCACGCTCCGTGAGTATCGCTTGGTTCATGTGCAGCACCGACTTTCGGATGACCCGCTGCAGTCGAATGTGACGCATGGGCGGGAGCCGCGTCAAGCGCGCTCCCCCGTGCCGCGTCCAGCTCGACCGCCAGCCGGTCCAGGAGCAGCCAGCCCTCCGCGGTGAGCCGAACACTGTCGTCCGACATCTCCGCCCAGCCCCTGGCCGCCCACGCCCGCGCAAGGCGCTGCTGTCCGGCACTCAATGAACCGGACGCGAGGCCTTCAGCAGTCCGCAGACCGAGCCAGATCCTCTCGAGCGCAGCGGCGGCCTCGTCGACGATCTCCCGCGCCGCGACCGGACTCTCGGCTCCCTGAACGAGGGCCCGATACGTATCCCAGCCACGCTCGTTCCAGAAGCGCTCAGGTGGGAGATACGAGTGCGCGCCCGGCCCCAATCCGAGATACGGCACCCGGCGCCAGTAGGCGATGTTGTGGCGGGATTCGTGCCCGGGGAGGGCGAAATTCGAGACCTCGTAGTGACGGTACCCGGCCCGGGTCAGGCGATCAACGGCGAGCAGGTATTCGTCGGCGTAGACTTCCGCATCGGGCAGCCTCTCCCGACCTGTATTGACCCACTTGCCGAGTGGCGTCGAGGGCTCCGCGGTCAGACCGTAGAGCGACACGTGCGGCGGTTCCAGCCGCAGCACGGCGTCCAGGTCCGACGCCAGGTCGCGTTCCAGTCGCCGGGGAAGCGCGAAGATCAGGTCGACACTGAAATTCGTAAGCCCTGCCCCGCGGGCCGCGTCCAGGGCCGCGCGGGCGCCTTCGGCGCCGTGGAGCCGTCCCATCCATCGGAGCACGCGCTCGTCGAACGTCTGGATGCCCAGGCTGATGCGATTGACGCCGGCCTCGCGCCAATCGGCTGCGACTTCTGCGGTGAGGGATTCCGGGTTTGCCTCCGCCGTCCACTCGATGGCATCCGGATCCCAGCGGGCGTACCCGGCGAGGCCACGCGCGAGTGCGGCCATGGCGCCGCACCCGAGGAGTGATGGCGTACCACCACCTACGTACAGTGTCGTGAGCTGCAGCGGGTCGCTCCAACCACGGGCGTTGGCGATGCCGCTGAGCTCCGCCTCGATGGCACCCAGCCACGCGTCCACCGGCGCGCGGCGCACGGCCTGCACCGCGAAGTCGCAATAGCTGCAGCGCCGAAGGCAAAACGGCACGTGGACGTACAGGTGCTCTGGCTTCACACGCCAGTGTACACCTTCGCCGGCAGGGGGTTGCCGCGACCGTCCGAGCGGCGTATCGGAATCGCCCGCAAACTGCCAGCCGGATGCGGGTCATCGTGGAGGTGAGATAGGACCACGGCGTCGGAAACGCCGGCCGATCGGCTGGTCATTCCTCCGTATTGCAGTCGCCTTGCGACCGGGTCGAGCTGCGCGCCAGTTCCAACCATGGAAGCCAGGCGCCGGAACGGCCTGGGAAAACGATCGGCCCGGCGAGCAGGAGCGCCGCTCCGGCGAGGAGGACGATAGGCCCGGCAACCCGGGCGCCGGACCGCGCAGCAGGAAAGGCCCGCATACCGCCGATCGCTGCCATGTCGCCGGTGTCAGCTACCGGGGCGCCCCCGGTTGCGTCTGCCGCCACGGCGTGGCCAGGACCGGTACCTGCCGTAGCTGCTTCCTTCATCACAAGCTGATCGACGTACTCCCGGTAAGGACCCGGAAACACCGCCACGTGGTAGTGCGGTGGATGATACTCGCGAATGCCGTCGACCACACCTCGCCGCTCCAGCTCGAGCAGCGTCGATTCCAGCCATTTCCGGCACTCCGACCGGCTGCTCACCCGGAGATCGACGGCCATCCCCGCCGGGTGAACCGACAGCGCGTGGGCGTTCGCGGGTTGGGCGGCTGACGGCCGGGTCAGACTCGTGACGACGAGCTTCTGCCCGCACGCCGCCCGATACTGCCCCGCGAGCCGCTCGACGAACAGGAGCACCTCCGGCCGTGCATACGGGAACTGGACGAACCCGGCGACCTCGTAATCGTCATTGCCCGTCACCTCCACGAGGTCGCCGGCTTCCACGGCCTGCTCGATTTCTGTCGCCGTGCCGTAGAAGTCGTATCCGTGTTCTTTGGCTACCCGATTCTGTTGCACCATCCCCGGAGCCGACCCGCGTAGCGAAGCTCGCACGTCGCGTGCGTCGGCCACGCCCGCCGTCGCGCAGATGGCAGCGCATGCCAGCGCAATCATCCCGATGCGATGCATTGCTCCTCCGCGGCCTGGCGGACCACGGCGTCCGTGCACCCGCCGCGAGGCCATCCATAAACCAGTGAGACGCTGCAATCAGCGTAAGGCGAACAACCACAACGTTTTACACACTGCTGTCCGCTGCGTTCCGGATGGCGGCGTGCGCGACGACGCAGGATAGTGCCCGTGGACTCTCCCTTCAGGGGTGAGGTCAGGCGCGAACGAAACGGAAGCCGGGGAGCTGGCGGGCGAAGCCGCCGAGCTCGAGCTCGAGGAGAGCGGAAAGGGTAGTGCCGGGATCCAGTGAGGACTCGCCGGCGATAGCCTCGGCGGACCGGGGTTCGGTGGAAAGAGCGGCTAATACCCTTGTGGGAAATTCGCCCATATCGTGCGGCGCGGTCTGCGTGGTGGCCGTGGCAGATTCCCGGCGCACGGCGGCAGTCCGGGCAACCGGTTCCCCGACATTTGCGCCCGCCCGCCGAAGTCCTTCGATCACGTCCTCGACACCAAGGACGACGGTTGCGCCATCCCGCACGAGCGCGTTCGTTCCCGCGCTGGTATTTCTGGTCACCGGCCCGGGGACGGCGAAGACCTCTCGACCCAGCTCCAGTGCGTGACCGACGGTGATGAGCGAACCACTGCGTACACCGGCTTCCACGACCACGACACCGAGCGACAGTGCCGCAATGAGTCGATTGCGTCGAGGAAAGTGACCTCGTCGGGGAGGCTCGCCGGGCAGGAATTCGGTGAGCACGAGCCCGGTCTCCGCGACTTCACGAAGGAGCGTCTCGTGGTCGTGCGGATATGGGACATCGCAGCCGGACCCGAGCACCGCGATCGTGGTACCGCCGCTGTCGAGCGTCGCCCTGTGGGCGATGCCGTCGATTCCCCGCGCAAGGCCGCTCACGACCACGGCGCC
>DATMSC010000143.1:0-2296 GCA_035565595.1 Longimicrobiales bacterium
GACCTCCCCTCACGCGCCCGCCTCATCCCATTTCGAGCGCAGGTAACGAGCCGAGGCAGGCAGGACGTTCTCGGGCGGGCCAGAGAGACGACATTCGAGACTGAGCCAGCCTTCGTATCCAATCTTCCTGAGCGCACCGAAGGCCGGACGCGGGTCGAGCATCCCGACGCCCGGCTCCAGCCGCGTGTTGCCGGCGAGGTGGACGTGCCCGAGGTGGTCCCCGGACTCCATGATCGCCTCGACGAAGCTCGTTTCCTCGATATTCATGTGAAAGAGATCAGCCAGCGCCTGCACGCGGGTCCGGTCGATCATTCGCGCCAGATCTGCCGCCTGCCCGACGCGATTGAGAAAGGTCGCCTCGTAGCGATTCAGTGGTTCCAGGAAGATCGCGGCGCTGCCCTCGCCCAGCTCGTCGACGGCATGCTGGTACGTCTCGACCACGAGATCCGGCGACGGCGCCTCCTCGAACCCCGCGGCCGGCCGAACCGGCACCGAGACGACACCGGCGGCGCCGAGCGCGGAGGCGACATCGACCAGCTCGACCAGCTCGCGAACCCGTCGCTCGCGCTCGCCAGGATCGGGATGAACCGGGTCCTGCTGGCCGGTGGTGCAGATCGCGGCGACGCCGACGCCGGTGGCCCGGCTGGCCTCGGCGAGCAGCTCGCGCTGCTCGCGCACATCGAATCGCGCGCCGTGATTCAGCTCGATCCCATCGAAGCCGAACGCGGCGGCATGCCGAAACTGCTCCATCGGGGTCGAACCGGGCAGCAGTGCCTGCTGTACGGCGAGTCGGCTGGTCATTGGGCGTGTTCCTTTCGTCTCCGGCGCCACAGCGTGATCCCGATCATGCACCAGGAACGCGCCAACGAAAAGCCATGTGCGCCGGAATGTGCATCGTGACCCGAACTACCTCCAGAAGCGCGGTGCGGGGTCGTATACTCGAAGCAACCAATCCGACCAAATCAGTCGGATATTATTCCGGCTCCGCGCAGGACAGACCATGACCGACAGCACCCTGACCGCCGAGCACCTGCTCGACTCCCTGATGTACGTGATCGACCCCGAAGTTGGGATCAACATCGTCGATCTCGGGCTCGTTTATGGCGTCGAGCTGAACGGCACTCGGGCGACGGTGACGATGACGCTGACCACGCCAGGATGCCCGCTGCACGCCTCAATCGAGGAAGCGGTACACCGCGCACTGGAAACGCGCCACCCGGAGCTGACGGAGGTCACGCTGAACCTGGTCTGGGATCCGCGCTGGAGCGTCGAGTTCATCTCGGAATCCGGTCGCGAACAGCTCGGCTGGCTGTAGAGGAGCCCCTCGGGAGGGATGGTGAGCATTCCAGACACCTCGCTCCACGCCAACGTCACCTGGTGACATCCAGCCAGGGAGGAGAGCCACATGGCAACGACGGAACGCGAACCGATCCTGGCGAGCTGGAAGATCAGCGAGGTGCTGAAACGCTATCCGGAGCTGCTGGACGAGCTGGTGAGCCTCTCCCCTGCGTTCGAAAAACTGCGCAACCCGGTGATGCGCCGCGTCCAGAGCCAGCTGGTGACCGTGTCCCAGGCGGCCGGCATCGCCGGGCTCGATCCGGCACAGGTCACGCGGCAGCTCAACCAGGCAGCCGGCATCTCCCCGCCGACCGCCACGGACAGCACCACGACGCCATCGGCGTCCCTTGCGGGAAGGCCGGCGTGGGTCGGCGCCGCGCCGGTGGCGTCCGAGCTGGACGTGCGCCCGCTGATGGAGCGCGGCGAGGAGCCGTTCCGCGTCATCATGTCGGCCGCGCGGGAGGTACCGGCGGGCGAGGCGCTGCGGCTGATCGTCGGCTTCGAGCCCCTGCCGCTCTACGACGCGCTGGCGAAGCAGGGATTCTCGCACTGGCCCACGAAGATTTCCGCCGATCATTGGGTG
Source organism: Longimicrobiales bacterium (assembly GCA_035565595.1). Lineage (GTDB taxonomy): Bacteria > Gemmatimonadota > Gemmatimonadetes > Longimicrobiales > RSA9 > DATMSC01. The sequence continues at coordinate 1,922 of DATMSC010000143.1, forward strand.
GTGCTGTTCCACCGCGATACCGTCTCCGCACCGACACCCGATGCGTCCACGCCGGCCTCAGGGGAGGTCGACTGGTCCGCACCGGCATCGGAGGTGACGATCGACGTCAGCGAGCTGGTGCCGCCCGAGCCGATGGTGAAGATTCTCCGGGAGCTGGAAACGCTCCCCGACGGCAGTCGCCTGCTCGTCCATCACGTCCGCCGGCCGATCCACCTCTATGACCGCCTCGACGAGATGGGCTATGCCCACGCCACGCGCGATCTCGGGCCGGGCCAGGTCGAGGTGATGATCCAGAAACGCTCGGGAGCGACCACGTCATGATGGGGCTCTCCTCGGCCAACGCGCCGGAGCTCGACCTGCCCGCCCGCTTCATGG
>DATMSC010000144.1:0-3720 GCA_035565595.1 Longimicrobiales bacterium
CTCGAGGCGGAAGTCTACCTGATCACCAGCTCGAGCACGGCCATCGCGAATCTGCGCAAGGCGGTGAGCCGCGCCGGCTACAGGATCGAGGCCCTCGTCCACGAGCCGCTCGCCACCTCGCTCGCGGTGCTCACCGATGACGAAAAGGAGGTCGGCGTCGCGCTCGTCGACATGGGCGGCGGGACGACCGAGCTCGCGACTTTCCGGGACGGGCGGACGCGGCACGTCTCGACGATCCCGTGGGGCGGCTTCGCTGTTACGCAGGACCTGGTCAAGGGGTTATCGATCCCGCTGGCCGAAGCGGAGCGGGCGAAGGAGAGGTACGGCGCGGCGCGCGCGCAGCTCGTCGATCCGCACGAGATCGTGGAGCTGCCGGGCCCGCGCCCGGGCCCCTCGAGGCAGGTGTCGCGGGAGCTGATCGCGCACATCATCGAGCAGCGCGTGGACGAGATCCTCGGTCTCGTGGCGCGGGACATCGAGCGCGCCGGCGAGGCTGGGAAGCTGGGCGCCGGGATCGTGCTCACGGGCGGCGGCGCATCGCTCCCGGGAGTCATCGAGATCGCGCAGCAGGTTTTCGGTGCGCCGGTCAGGATCGGCGTGCCGTCGGAAGGTCTCACCGGACTCGCCGATTCGGTACGGCGGCCCAAGTTCGCGACGGCGACGGGGCTCGCGCTCTATGGCGCCGATGTCGTCAGCGGGTCCGGCGGGCACGGCGCGGCGGAGAGTGCCGCCCGGCGAATCGTCGCATGGTTGAAGGATTTCTTCTGAGCAGTAACGTCGTCACCACCGCCGGGAGGGAAGCGCCCGACCGGCTCACCCAGGGGAGGGTGTAATATGATGCTCTTCGAATTCGATGAAGCAGCGGCGCACAATGCGCGGATGAAGGTCGTCGGCGTCGGCGGCGGCGGCGGCAATGCTGTCAACCGCATGATCGACGAGGATCTCGAGGGTGTCGAGTTCATCAGCGTGAACACGGACTCTCAGGCGCTCAAGCACTCCAAGGCGGCCATCAAGGTCCAGATCGGGAAGAAGCTGACGCGTGGACTCGGCGCCGGCGCGCGCCCCGAGATCGGGCGTCAGGCGATCGAGGAGAGCCGCGACGAGATCCGCGCGGCGCTGGAGGGAGCGGATCTGGTGTTCATCACTGCCGGGATGGGTGGTGGCACGGGGACGGGTGCAGCTCCCGTCGTCGCGGAGATCGCCCGCGAGCTGGGCGCGCTCAGCATCGGCATCGTCACGCGGCCTTTCCTCTTCGAGGGAAAGAAGCGGCTGCGTCAGGCGGATCAGGGGCTCAGCGAGCTCCGGCGATCGGCTGACACGGTGATCGTGGTGCCGAACGAGCGCCTCCTCTCCGTGGTCGGCAAGGGCACCTCGTTCTCCGAGGCGCTCAAGAAGGCCGACGAGGTGCTGCTCCACGCGACGCAGGGAATCAGCGACCTGATCCACGTGACCGGCGAGGTGAACGTGGACTTCGCCGATGTGCGGACGGTCATGGCCAACCGCGGCCCCGCGCTCATGGGGACCGGCAAGGCGCGCGGCGACCACCGCGCCGTCGAGGCGGCACAGGAGGCGATCTCCAGCCCGCTCCTGGATAACGTCTCCATCGAGGGTGCGGCCGGCGTGCTGATCAACATCACCGGCGGCATGGACCTAACGATCGATGAGGTCACGACCATCTCCTCGATAATTCAGGAAGCGGCGGGCGAGGAGGCGGAGATCATCTTCGGCGCCGTGCACGATCCGTCGCTGGAGGGTGAGGTCCGGGTGACGGTGATCGCCACCGGTCTTGCGAGCAAGGATGAGCCGGTGCATGATAACGTGATCCGGCCGGAATTCGGTGCGCGCGCCCAGGTCGGCGTCGGTACCGGCATCCGTGGCGTGGCCGTCAACGGCTTCACTCCGCCGCGACCGCAGCGGGAGCGGGTACGCGCCGCGGCTGGGGCGTCCGCATTCACGAGCGCGCCAGTGGTGCCCCGGGCGCCGGAGCGGCGAGTCGTGCAGACGGAAATGGCGGACCTGGACATCCCGACGTTCATCCGCCGCCAGATGGACTAGGCGACCCTCTCCCCGTCGCCCGAACGTGCAACCGGAGGTTCGATGGCGGTATCCAGGCGGGTACTCGTTCTCGCCGGCATTGCCCTCATTGCAGTGGGCGGCATGTTCGCGCGACCGGCTACGGAACGCGCGTCGGCGAGAACGGAGACACCGTTGCTCGACGTGGTGTACGCGGCGCCGGCGGAGAGGGTAACGGCATTACAGCTTCGGCGCGGGGAGACGCTGGGCGGCCTGCTGGCCGGCGCCAACCTGGTGGAGAACGACCTGTGGAATCTGCTGCTCGCGTTTCGCGAGTACGCGGATCCCAGACGGCTGATGGCCGGATCTGAAGTTCGGATCCGTTACCCGGCAGACTCCAGCGAACCACATGCCGTCGAAATCGGTCTCAACGCCGACACCACGCTGCACCTCTATCGTGGCGTGGCGGGGTGGGAGGCCGAGCTGTCGGTCACACCGATCACGTACGATACGCTTTACCTCGAAGGCGTGATCGGGCCAGGCCAGTCGATCTACAACGCGGTGATGTCCGATCCCTCCCTGGACATCTCGGATGCGGAAAAGGATCGACTGGTCCACGAGCTGGCCTACGTCTACATGTACAAGATCGACCTCGGGCGCGACATCCAGCCGGGCGCGACGTACCGTGTGGTGTACGAACGCGAGACCCGGCCGGATGGCACGGCCCGGGCGCAGCGGGTTCTCGTCGCGGAGCTGACCAACCGCGGCCAGTCGTATCCAGCCATACATTTCCTCGTGCCGGGTGAAACCGAGGCCGGGCACTACGACCTGCAGGGCAGGTCGCTGCGCAGCGGGTTCCGACGCTACCCGTTCGACAGGCCGCGCATCACCTCCGGCTTCGGGACACGCTACCACCCGATTCTGGGCGTGTATCGGGCGCACCAGGGGATCGATTTCGGCGCCCCGACGGGTACGCCTGTAGCCGCTACCGCGGATGGAGTCGTAGTCACCGCGGGATTCGACAACGGGTACGGGAACCACGTCGTCCTCCGGCATCAGGGCGGGTACACCACACTCTACGCACACCTGAGCCGGATCGAGACCGGTGTCCGTCCAGGCACCGCCATCCAGGAAGGCCAGCGCATCGGTTATGTGGGAGCGACCGGTCTGGCGACTGGCCCGCACCTCCATTACGAGCTGAGGCTGAACGGTAGGCATCTGAATCCGGCAACGGCGCCGCTGCCGACGGCGCCACCCCTCCCCGAAGAGCACCTTGCCGCATTCCAGCTCCAGGCTGCCGAACGGATCGCGCTCCTCCAGTCGATTGCCGGGTCCCTTCCGGTTTACGCCGACGCGTCGGAGCCGCCAGCCACCGTTGTCGCCGACTGAGACAGGCCGTGGTCACCGCCGGCGGGGCACCCAGCGCCCGCCGGCGCTGGCCGGTGCGCCGCGCACCTTTCCGCCATACTCCGCTCGTTTGCACACCGGAGCACGGGTGCGGACCCCATGCCCCGCAGGGGCGTACCACTACAGGTTCTGGCGCGCGCGTTGCCGTACGCCAGCCCCCCGAGCGGGTCGGCAGCACTTGAACGGATGTCCGAAGGAGAGCCCAGCGGATGGGTCTCGCGGCATGGTTGATCATCGCGGCGGCATCAACGGTTGGACTGGGCTCAGCCGCGTATTTGTATCGTAGATGGGAGGCGCCGG
>DATMSC010000145.1:0-1671 GCA_035565595.1 Longimicrobiales bacterium
CAAGGCCCGATGTCGAGTGGGTGCTGATCGAGCCGATGGAACGCCGTGTCGCCTGGCTCGAGGAGCAGGCGTCGCAACTCGGTCTCGACAACGTCGAGGTGGTCCGGGCCCGTGCCGAAGACTGGGCGTGGGGCCGGTCACTCGACGCGGTGACGGCGCGTGCGGTGAGCGCGCTGCGGACGCTGATCCCGCTCACCGCGCCTCTCGTGCGCGAAGGCGGTGAGCTGGTCCTGTTGAAGGGGGCCGGCGCACCCAACGAGATCACCGCCGCTGAAAAGCAGATCCGACGGTTCAAACTGAGCGACGTGCACGTCGAGGTGATCGGGGAGGGCTTGCTGGAGGAACCCACGCGCGTGGTGCGGGCCACCGTCAACTAGCCGCTCCTTCGACGGCGTTCCGGCGGCTTGTTTCACGTGAAACACCGAGGGAGGTGGGGCCGACCGGTCTGATTCTGAGCGGTTGTCTCGGATTTTGGGGTCTCGCGCCTCGTCACCATCGGTCGCCGACGATCCGAGCTCGTTCTTGGCGCCTTGCGCCCGGGGAACGCGACCTGCCGCGATCGCCGGGAGGCGGTGGACTCGCTGGCGTTATCTCGTGCCGAGGAATCCGGGGCGATACCACCGGCGGTGAGCTCGCTGGATCGTGTGCACCTCCGCTGCGCCAGACCGGCGATGACGGGAGATTCCGAACGCTTGTGGGCGGACGGGCGCGGGGCGCATCGGCCGGTCAGCTCAAAGCCTTCTCAGCGACCTGCATCGGCGGAACGTCCGGCCGCTTCTCCTTCCATTGTCGCGGCAGCGGCTACAGCGGGCGGGGAGCTCGCTGTGACGGGGCGAAACGCACCGTATCTGGCCGCAGCGGGTCGATCGGGGCTTCGATCGCTGCGGGCTTGGCGACGCGGTGTCCCCGCCCCCTGGGCCTTTCCCACAGGCCGCGCATGCGGCACGAGTTGCATGGAGCCCGCGCCCGGACAGGGCGTCGGCGGTGGATTCCGCTCGGCGCCTCTCTCGCGAGGCACGGATCGGAGCAACACGGGGCCCACTGCATTCTCGAATGTGCCGATGGTCGCGCACCGCGGGTGTGTTCCCGACGCCGCCAGGCCGGCCGTGTTGAAGGGGTGCCACTGCTTGCGCACGCCGAGCGGGACGGTGCCGACGCCTCCACAGTGTGGCGATAGGCGTGACGTGGGAGCCCCACCCAATCGCACGCCGCTCCCCGCAGCCACATTGATCTTCCGATGCTCGCGCACGCGGAGGCGGACGCGTCCGCGCGCGGAGTGTCCTCTCGTGCGCCTGGAGAGGTGCATCGCGCGGCACGTCGCGCGCCATGTCGCGCCCGGGGGAGTCCATGTTGAGCAGTGCAGGGTGTGTGAAGCAGGACCTCTTCGGCGGTCCTCCTGGGACGCAACGACAGGGTGCTCACCTCGACAGTTTCACGTGAAACACCGCGATCCTCGGGCGTGGGAGTGCTCGCACCCAGTTGACATCGCACTACGGGATGCCAGCGCAGTGGACCAAGCCGAGACGAGGCATCTCCTTTAGACGGCAGCCCGACTCCGTGAAGGAGCGCGTGCCGCGGCGCCAAGCAGGCAAGGACAAGTGTCGGGGAGGTGGTCGGCTCTCGGTGCTTTGCCGGGACGATCAGTGGTCATGTCCCGGTGGTCTCCGGAGG
>DATMSC010000146.1:0-15721 GCA_035565595.1 Longimicrobiales bacterium
CGCAGCGGATACACCGGACTCCGGGCGTGGCGGGCGAGGGTAGCCGCGGCGGAGCGCGCCGGAGATCATGCCGCAGCCCGCTCTCTGGCGAACCAGGCCCGGGCCTGGGCGCGCACGAACGAGACGAAGTCGGAGTTCTACGTGGCTGCGGCTCGGGCCGCGATTGCCATGGGGGATGCGGACGCAGGTCGCGCAGCGCTGCGGGCGGCCATCGACCTCGGCGCGGCCAGCCAGCATGCGCGGGCCGCGGCCGAGCTGCTCCAGAACGGTCCCATGAGTCCGGCGGACCACCTGGCGGTCGCGAGGGTGCTCCGCGCGCAGGGGCTGCATGCCGAAGCGGTACCCGGCTATCGCGCCTGGCTCGAAAGCGGCGCAGGTTCCGCGCGGGAGCGCGCCGCGGTCCACATCGAGCATGCAACGGCGCTCTTCTACGCCGGTCGCTACGACGAGGTCGACGCAGCGCTCGCGCCGGTCGTCCGGCAGGCCGAAGCGCGGTTCCTGCTCGCGCGCGCTGCGAGTCACCGGGGTGAGCCGGACCGCGCCGTCGCCATTTATCTCGCGCTTGCCAGCGAGTTTGCCGGCACCGGCAACGGCGCACAGGCGCTGTATCTCGCGGCCAGCACCCGCCACGACCAGGGCGATCTGGAGGGAGCGAGGGAGCTGTATGGCCAGGTCGTGAACCGGTACCCGGGCCGGAGCCAGATGGGACTCGCGATGATGCGGCTCGCCGGAATCGCCTTCCTCGAAGGCAACCACGACGAAGCGGCCCGGCTGTGGGAGCGCTACCGCAGCAGCTACCCACGCGGTTCGCACTGGCTGGAAGCCACCTACTGGTCGGGGCGGGCGAGGATCGCGCTGGGCGACACGGCGACGGCCGCGGCCCGGTTCCGGGCGGTACGGGAAAGGGATCGCGAATCGTATTACGCCCTGCTCGCGAGTCGGCAACTGGGTGAGTCATTCTGGCCGCTGCCGATGAGCCCGGGCCCGACGACTCCGCCGGCCACAGCTCGCCGGGTGGACGACTGGATGCGCGGCGTCGACCTGTTGCGCGCCGCCGGCTTCACCGACGAAGCCGCTGCCGAGGCCGACCGCATCGCCGACGCGGCGGGCATGGACCGCGCGACGCTGTACGCCCTCGCCGAAGCGCTCGTGGCCCGGGGCTTCGCCCGCCGCGCCATCCAGATCGGCCTGTACCTCGATGCGAGGGAACCCCGCAACGAGCGCCTCATGCGCATCCTGTATCCCTTCCCCTACCGCGAGCTGATCGTCGCGGAAGCCAATGCACGGGGCGTCGACCCGTTCACGGCGGCCGCGCTCATCCGCCAGGAGTCGCTGTTCGAGGCGAGGATCACGTCACCGGCCGGGGCGAGAGGCCTGATGCAGATCATGCCGGCGACCGGCGAGATGCTTGCGGCGGCTGCCGGCATCGAATCGTGGGACGCCGAGGCACTCTATCAACCGGAGATCAATGTGCATCTCGGCACGCGGTACCTTGCGGAGCATCTGGCCAGGTACGGCGGATCCCTGCCATCCGTCTTCTCGGCGTACAACGCCGGCCCGCATCGGGTTCAGTGGTGGAGCGCTTTTCCCGAGTATGCCCAGGAGGAGCTCTTCACGGAGCGGATCCCGTATGCCGAGACGCGGGACTACGTCAAGATCCTGACGCGAAACCGGGCGATCTACCGCGGCCTCTACGCCCCCGAGCACGGCGACTGAGGACTTCGGCGAGAGAAACGCGTCCGTCGCCAGGCAGCCTGCGGAGCAGGTCGCCGTTGAGCCGGACGATGCGCGCGGGATCACCGCCCGGTCGGTTCATGTCGACGCCGGGCTGTACACCCCACCAGAATCCCCGATACCCCACCTCCCTCCCAATCGCCACGGCGTGCGGCGTGCCGTCGAAACGCGGGAACGCCAGGTGCCTGACCGTGCTCCCCAGGCGCGCTTCGATGGCGCTCCGCGCGGATTCGAAGTCCGTACGCATGTCGCCCGGTACGCCGACGGCGACGCGCGTCCAGGACTCATCGATCCCGGTCATCGGCACCGGTTCCGGCCACGCCGGGACGTACCTGTGCTCGTACGTGTGCGATTCGAACCGGATCACGCCGGCACTGTGCATCTCCCGCACCTCGGCCCAGGTACAGGGCCGAAGGTCATCGTCCAGGGGCGTGCCGCCGGTATCTGCGACCCCGCCCGCGCGTACGCTCCCCCGGTCGCCAGCAGCGTCGTGGTACCGCGGGACGATGAAAGCCGTGGCCGTCAAGCCGTAGGCGCGAAGGAGCGGATACGCGACCCGATACAGGTTCACGGCTCCGTCGTCGAAGGTCAGGACGACGGAACGGGGCGGGGAGGGCGCATCGCCGGTGATGTGGAGGAGCAGGGCATCCGCGTCGATGGTGGTGTAGCCGTTGGAGCGGAGGAAATCGAGATCTGCTTCGAACGTTTCCCGGTCGACGACGTGATAGCAGAAGACCGGGACGCCGTCCCCGATCTCGGCGGGGCGAGGAGAGAGGACGAACGCGGGCAGGCCGCCCGTGCCGGCTGCCCGAACCTCGGGCCAGTTCTTCCGCCAGCTCTCCGCCAGCGTCACGGATTGGATGGCATCTGGGCCATCGTCAGCCTCCGGAGCAGAGCTGCCGACGCCAGGGCTTCCGCCGCGGATCGGCTCGCCAGGATCTCATCCGCGGCCGCGATCCATGCCTCCCTGTCGCCCTCGCGGGCCGCCGCATCCAGCTCCGCGACGCGCTCGCGCATGGCGCGGAGCCGGGCGCCCACCTGCCGCGCCAGCGCCTCCACGCCATCCAGTCCACGCTGGCCGCCGAGAGCACGCGGCAACTCGATCGGGTGGTCGGCGAGCTGGGCAATGGCCAGCGTCATGGCGATGGCGTGGATCCGCTCCGCCGTCGCCGCGTCCGCGAGCCAGCACTCCCGGGGCGGCGTAATGCCGGCGCCGTAGAAGGGGAGCCAGAAGTTGTTCCCCGCGAACGGCCCACCCGAGGACGGCACGAACCAGACGTGCATCATGTGGAGTGACTCGCCGGGCGGGGCCAGCTCCGGGTGGTCGTGCCAGTGCGCGTGTTCGCTTTCGAACGGGACCGGCTCGTCTGTGTTCGGCCGGTCCAGGAACGCGTACGCGACCCCGACCAGCCGTTCCTCGCCGCCCCAGGGCGCAAAGAGGAGGTGGTCCGGCGCCTCGAGCACGACGCCGTCGCGCGTGCGCCCGGGATGCACCCAGTGCACGCCCATCGTGGGGATATTCCCGAACACCGGCTGGAACCCCGCAGCGCGCGCGGCCTCCGGCGTGGCGAGGTGCGCAACAGCCGCGTGCACCGCCGCCAGCCGCGCGCTGTCGGCCGGAGAGAGCACAGTACCAGTCGCTGTCTCGGAGTCAGTGCACTGCGGCGGCGCGGCGACGTGCGAGTGCCCGGATGTCGTCGGATCGGTGCCCTGGGCGTGACCATCGGCGGTCTGGGCCCAGACTTCACGTCGGGCGCCAGCGAGCGGGAGCAGCACGAACGCGGTGGCGAGGACGAGACCGGCTCTGCGCATGGTACGTCTCCGGTGTGGAAGGGGCCACACAACTGCTGACCCGCCGGCCGAGTCGACCCGCGGCGGGGCTGTCGTTCAAAGAGCGTGACCCGGTTGGACCCGGATGTAGGACGCACGAAAGGTCCGATTGGTTCCCGATCCCTGCGTATCCGAATCCCGACGCGTCGCGGCGGCGATCAGCAGGCCGGCGACGCCCGCAGGGGGTGATAGATTCGTTGCGGAAAGTCGATCCGGGTTTGAGGGGTAACGACCACACACTTCGCCGAGAATCGCGTATCCGCCCGCCACAGCGGCGCCGACGGAGCGACATCGACCCAAGAGGGTAGAGGAACGCGCTTGGGAACGACGGCAACGCGGGCCCGCAAGCATCCTCGTCATAGAGGACGGGCGCGACACCGCCGCGCTCGATGCATACCATTGCACACTGCCCTCCGGCCTGGCCGATCAGGAGCGCCGGGTGTTGCGCACCGTTGCGAATCAGGGCGGCCGCCGCTGTCCGCGCGGCCAATCGTGTGGTTGCAGGATCACCTCCGGGAGAGGAGAACATGGACAGGAATATCCGGTTTCCGGGCGCAGCTCACGGCGCGAGCGCACGTGTTCTTGCCACTTCCATCCTCATGCTCGCCGGGTTCATCGCGGCGTGCGGCGGTACCGGCAGCGGAGACGTAGTCGTGATCGACGGGTCCAGCACCCTCTATCCGGTGACCGAAGCCGTGGCCGAGGAGTTCATCACGGCACGGGGCGGGACCGTGAACGTGCTGATTGGGATCTCGGGAACCGGTGGCGGATTCCAGCTCTTCTGCACCGGTGAGACGGATATCTCGAACGCCTCCCGCCCGATGACGCTCGAAGAGCAGAATCTGTGCATCGAGTACCAGATCAGCGGCGTCGAGCTTCCTGTCGCCTACGACGGCATCGCGGTGGTCGTGAATCCAGGCAACGCTTCCGTGGCGTGCCTGACGGTGCCCGAGTTGCGGCGCATCTGGCAGCCGGGGAGCAGCGTGCGGCTCTGGTCGGACGTGCGCCCCGAATGGCCGGCTGAACCGATCAACCTCTACGGTCCAGGCGCCGACTCGGGCACGTTCGACTACTTCACCGAGGTGATCACGGGCGAGCCGGGCGCGGCGCGATACGACTACATGGCCAGCGAGGACGACTACATGCTGGTGCAGGGCGTCGCGAGTGACCCGAACGGGCTCGGCTACTTCGGTTTCGCCTACTACCTGGAGAACCAGGACGCGCTCAAGCTCGTCGGCGTGGACAACGGGCGTGGCTGCGTGGCCCCATCCCCTGCCACGATCCTGAATCAGACGTATGAGCCGCTCTCGCGCCCCATGTTCCTGTACGTCAACGGACGCGCGGCGAGGCGCCAGGCGGTCGCCGACTTCGTCCGCTTCTACATGGAGAGCGCGCCGGAGCTGGTCCCGTCAGTGGGGTTCGTCCCGCTCGGCGGCCAGCAGTACAACGTCAACATCCGCCGGCTGGAATCGCTGATCGGTGGCTGACGCGAAGGGGATGGTACCCGACCTGCGACCTGAAGCGGCACGACACTGTCGTCATCCTGACGCGCGGCATACAGCAGGCCACGCGCACGAGTGACTACACGGCGTTCCTGTACATGGGCGAGCTGGTCGAATACGGCCCCACGCAGGCGGTCTTCACGAACCCGAGGGAGGAGCGCACGGAAGCGTAAATCACCGGGAGATTCGGATGACGCCGCAACGGCACTTCCAGGAAGGGCTCGACGATCTCAAAGTCCGGCCGGTTGAAATGGCCGGGCTGGCCGAGGAGGCGGTCCAGCTCGCGGTCGAAGCACTGCTCACCAGGGACCGGGCCAAAGCGGACCGCGCCATCGAGCTCGATTCCGCCATCGACGATCTCGAGCTCCAGGTCGACGACGCCGCCATTCAGCTCCTTGCCCTGCAGCAGCCCCTCGCCCGGGACCTACGCTTCATCACCATGGCCATGAAGATCTCCCACGAGGTCGAGCGCATTGGCGACCACGCGGTCAACATCGCGCAGAACGTCACTTTCCTGCTGGAGGCGCCACCCTTCCCGCCGCTCCCGGAGATCGAGGAAATGACCCGTCTCGCCCGGGCCATGCTGCGCGACGCGCTGGATGCGTTCATTCGCGGCGACAGCCAGTTGGCCCGCGACATCGGCCGGCGCGACGACCGGGTAGACGACCTGCACCGCAACGTCTTCCGCATCCTGCTCATGCTGATGCTCGAGGAACCGCGCCGGATCACCGCGGGGATGGACATGCTCCTCGTCTCCCGGAACCGCGAGCGGATCGCGGATCTCGCGACGAACATCGCCGAGGAAGTCGTTTACCTCGTCGAAGGCCGCACGATTAAGCACGGTGGCGATCGCCGGCCAGCGGGCGATGGGGCACCTGGCGGGACCGCCGAGCCGGACGGTGAAACCGCGCCTCCTGCCGAAGGTCCTCCCGGGAACGCTTGACACGCCACACATGGTCCGGCATTCTCCGCATCTCAGCCGGAAACGCGGCCGCCTCGCCGCGCTCACCGGGCGGTGGCCACCAGCAATCGCAGGGATGCGCAGCCGACGGGAACGCCAGCCGCGGCCATCGACGGCTGCTCACGCGGCTCGGGACCCGATCGACGAGGTGCTCGAACAGCTCCTCGCCGAGGTCACGATGCCGGAGCCGAGCGCAGTGTACCCCACCGCGGGCGGGCGCTGCGCGATTGTCACCCACGGCCACACCGGCATTGCGCGCGCCGTCGCCCTCGAATTCGCCCGCCAGGGGATGCACATCGCCTTTACCTGCCCGCTCGACCCCGGCGGGCGCGACGACGAGGAAGCCCGCCGCACCGCAATCGAGCTCGGACGTCTCGAGGTCAAGGTCTACTGGCGCCCGTGCGACGCCCGCGACGAGCGAGACGCCGCCAGCTTCGTGAACGAAGCGGTGGAAGCGCTCGGCGGGATGCACGTACTCGTCAATGGTGTGGCCGGACCGGCGGCGCTCGGCGATTCCGGCGATGCCGACCGCGATCGCGCGCTCCGCACCGCGAACCGGACCGGCGCGATCCATATGATCAGGGCGAGCGCACCGCTCTTCCGGAAGCAGCGGTACGGCAGGATCGTGACGGTGATCCCCGCCTATGACTCGAGATCGAAGCAGGGCGGGCATGTGCCAAAAATGGAGACGGGGCTCGCCAGCCTCACGCGCGTCGTCGCCCTCGATCTCGGACCCTACAACATCACGGTCAACGCGGTCGCACCGGCGTGCGTGCGGACCGGCACTCAGTCGCCGGACTCGACAGATCCGGACGACCGCGTATCCGAGGCAAATGCCCTCCGGCGCATCGGTGATGCGCGTGACGTTGCCAACGTCGTGGTTTTCCTCTGTTCCGATCTCGCCCGCCATGTCACCGGCGCGATCATCCCCGTCGATGGTGGCCGCCATCTCTGATCCGCACGGGTGCCGAACAGAACCCCCGTTCGCAGGGTATCAGGAGTTGCAGTCGTGGGTGTGCGACGCGGGGCGCCGGGACGGGACGTCCGCCTCCACACGAGTACTCTGAAAGGCGACGGTTCCTGCAATGCGATTGGCGCGTGTCTCGATCTTCTCGCTGGCTGTGGCGTTCGCCGCGCTGGCCGGGTGCGACAAGTTCCGGCGCCCGGAGCTGGTCCTCCCCACCTCCTCGGAGGCGGAGGCTGCCTTCAACGATTACCCCGATGTCACGGGCGTCCGCCTTTCCGGCAACGTCGTCGAGATCGTGGTCGAGCAGCCGGTAGACCACGTGCAGCGCGGCGGCTCCCTCTGGGCCCGCTTCGGCCCCTACACGCACCTCTTCTCGCCGGCATCGCAGGCGCTGTTCACAGCCTACAACGGCATTGCGGCGTTGCGTGTTATCACGCAACTCCCGAATGGCACGGAGATCGCCCGCGCCACGCTGCATCGCGATTCCGTGACCCTGAACGTCTGGCGCCGCGGCGAGGCGATGCTCGCGAGCGCGCTCTCGGAAGGCACGACGCGACCCTCCCTCGTCGAACAGTTCGTGCACTGGGCCGAGGGCGTCACCGAATACGAGTACAATCCCCGGTACGTCACCAATTCCAGGTAGGAACGTCGCATGAGCGTCGAGGTGACCCTGATTCCCGGCGATGGCATCGGTCCCTCGATCGCCGATGCCACGGTCCGGATCCTGGAAGCGGCTGGCGCGGAGATCTCGTGGGATCGTCAGATCGCCGGGGTCAGCGCCATCGAGGCCCGCCTCGCCCCACTCCCCGAAGAAACGCTCGACTCGATCCGGCGGACCCGAGTCGGGCTCAAGGGGCCGCTGACCACGCCCGTCGGCACCGGATTCAGATCCATCAATGTGGCGCTCCGCAAAGAGTTCGACCTCTACGCCAACGTTCGGCCCGCGCGTTCACTCCTCCCCAACGGGCGCTACCAGGACATCGATCTGGTCCTTATCCGAGAGAACACCGAGGGACTCTACGTCGGCGTGGAGCACTTCATCGGCGTGGGTGAAGATGCGCGGGCGGCGGCCGAATCCGTCATGATCGTGACACGCTATGGCGCGGAACGGATCGTGCGCTACGCGTTCGAGTACGCGCTCGCACGCGGGCGGCGGAAGGTCACGCTCTCTCACAAGGCGAACATCCTCAAGTTCACCCAGGGTCTCTTCCTGGACGTGGGCCGGGAGGTTGCCAGGGAGTACGATGGCCGGATCGAATTCGAGGACCGCATCATCGACGCGACCGCCATGCACCTCGTTATGAATCCGCACCAGTTCGATGTACTCGTCATGGAGAACATGTTCGGGGACATCCTCAGCGATCTGATGGCGGGGCTAGTGGGAGGGCTGGGGCTCGCGCCCGGCGCGAACATCGGGGCCAGGGCGGCGATATTCGAGCCGGTGCACGGCTCGGCGCCGGACATCGCCGGGAAGGGCATCGCGAACCCCACCGCAATGGCACTCGCCGGGGCGATGATGCTCGACCACATCGGCCAGGCGGGTGCCGCCGGCCGGGTCCGCACCGCGATCGAACGGACGCTGCGCGAGCGGCGCGTCCTCACCCCGGATCTCGGCGGCAGCGCGACGACCGCCGAATTTGCGACAGAGGTGATCCGGAATCTCTGAATCCGTCCTTCGTCACGGGGGCAGCGCATGGCGAAGTTCCAGGGCGTCGACTACTTCGATATCGACTCGCTGCTCTCCGAGGAAGAACGCCTGATCCGCGATACGGTGCGGGAGTGGGTCGACCGCGCCGTCCTCCCCGTCATCGGAAAAGCGTACGTAGAACAGCGGTTCCCCATGGAGCTCGTGCCCCGGATGGCCGAGCTCGGCCTTTTCGGCGCCAACCTCCCCGAGGAGTACGGCTGCGCCGGTCTCGGCAACGTCGCTTACGGCCTCATCATGCAGGAGCTCGAGCGTGGCGACTCCGGGCTTCGGTCGTTCGCCTCCGTACAGAGCGGCCTCTGCATGTACCCGATCTTCGCGTTCGGGAGCGAGGAGCAGAAGCGCACGTGGCTGCCGCGCATGGCCAGCGGTGAGGTCATCGCCTGCTTCGGTCTCACCGAGCCCGACTTCGGGTCCAACCCCGCCGGGATGCTGACGACCGCGCGCCAGGACGGCGACGGCTGGGTGCTGAACGGATCCAAAATGTGGATCACGAACGGATCGCTCGCCCACCTCGCCGTGGTGTGGGCCAAGACTGGCGCCCTCGATGATCAGGACTCGATCCGCGGCTTCCTCGTGCCGACTGACACGCCCGGCTTTACGGCAATCGAGCAGAAGGGAAAGCTCTCACTGCTCGCGGCCGACACCAGCGAGCTGGTGCTCCAGGACGTGCGCGTCGGCCCGGAAGCGTTGCTCCCCGGCACGGCCGGGCTGAAAAGCCCGCTCATGTGCCTGACCAACGCGCGCTACGGGATCGCGTGGGGCGCGATAGGCGCGGCCATGGCCTGCTTCGATGAGGCGCTCCAGTACGCGAAATCACGCGTCCAGTTCGGCGATCGACCGATCGCCGCCACACAGCTCCAGCAGACCCGACTCGCCGATATGCTGACCGGGATCACGCAGGGACAGCTCCTCGCGCTCCAGCTTGGCCGGCTCAAGGATGAAGGTAGGCTCCGGCCGCAACAGGTCTCGCTCGCCAAGCGCGCCAATGTGAACATGGCGTGTGAAGTCGCCCGCGAGGCCAGACGCCTCCTGGGTGCCAACGGGATCCTCGTCGAGTACCAGGCCATGCGGCACATGGCCAATCTCGAGTCCGTCTACACATACGAAGGGACGCACGACATCCACGGGCTCATTCTCGGGGAAGACATTACGGGGTGGGCGGCGTTCTGAACGGCATAGGGCTATAGCTGGGGCTAGGGCTATAGCTGGGGCCAGGGCTAATGACGGGCCCGGGAAGCTTCGTCGTGTCTGGCAGCGGCAATGGGCCGGGGCAGCGTTCAGCGCCCGTGAGTCGGACGCTAATCCGTATGGTTGGCCTGACAGCGACCGGACCAACTGCCGGGCACGTTGAACCACCCGGCACTGGCCTTGGCCCTAGCCTTAGCCTTGTGTCGTAGCCCTATGCCGTCCCGTGCCTGTCCCCCACGAACCGGTCCCAGAATCCCATAACGCATTGTGCCACAATGCGAATCAGCACGCCGTGGTGCGTTGTCGAACTTGACGTGAGGCCGACCTTCCGTTAGCTTTTCTTGTCTCGGCGCTTGGATCCACACCCGGGCCGGCGCGCCCGTAGCTCAATTGGACAGAGCACTGGACTTCGGATCCAGGGGTTGGGGGTTCGACTCCTCCCGGGCGCATGAGGTCGGTGTTGATTGACAAGATGGGAAGCGAGTGCGGATCGCGGTCGGTCGGTCCTCGGATCGGTCCGGCTGAGGAAAGTCCGAGCTCCACAGGGCAGGGTGCCGGGTAACACCCGGGCGTCGCAAGGCGATGGAAAGTGCCACAGAGAACAGACCGCCGATGGCCCGTCAGGGCACAGGCAAGGGTGAAACGGTGGTGTAAGAGACCACCGCGCTTCCCGGTAACGGGGGCGGCACGGTAAACCCCACCCGGAGCAAGGCCAAGCAGGGGCGATGGCGCGGCCCGCGCCACGGCGACCACCGGGTCGCGGGAGTCCCGGGTAGGCTGCTAGAGGCGGCGGGAGACCGCCGTCCCAGATAAATGATCCGCCTCCGTCGGCCTCTGCCGCCGGAGACAGAACTCGGCTTATTCGCTTCCCATCCGTCTCGTGAGCGCCCGTAGCTCAGTTGGATAGAGCGCATGCCTCCGGAGCATGAGGTCAGAGGTTCGAATCCTCTCGGGCGCATTCTCACCAAAACCCCGCGCAACAACGCATTGCGCGGGGTTTTGCTTTTTCCTGCCGACTGCGGCTTCTGCGGTCAGTGACATTGGCAGTGCAAAACGGTAGGGGCGGACCGATGGGTTCGCCCCCGGTCGGGGGATCGACAGGCCACCGGCGCATGCCGGCGTTTGCTGCCCGAGCCCGCTGTTGGCGTCCGCCGCCTCCGAACCTCCGCGCAGCATGGGGTCGGGCGTCGTTCCGGGTGCCGCCGGCAACGAATCGGCTCCGGATGCCGACGGCACGGAAACCGAACCGGGTGCTCCGGTCGACGGCGGTGAGGATCCGGCCAGCGTCGATGGCGGGACTCCGGGCGGAGACTGAGCTGATGTCGCCATGCGCGGGAGAAAGGAATGCGACCCCGCCACGCGTGTCGACGCGCCAACACGCACCGCCAATGGCCGGGTTGCGCGGCGCTGCCGACCTACGGCACCGTAACGAGCAATGCTTCGAGCTCTGCGGACGGGAGCGGAGCGACCGCCACCACGTGCAGTGTGCCTCGCCGGAGCGGCACCGCGGAGCTGCCGACTTCCAGTGACGGCACCAGCGGATCGGTGTCCGACGCCTGGAACAGCGAGAGTATCCCGCCGCCCGGGAGCCGTTGCCTGACGAGCACCGTGGTACGTTCGCGCTCCGTCAGCAGAAGGACTTCCGCGACTTCCAGCTCCGGCACGATGAATGGCGGCGTGCCGAGCCGGGCTGCCGCATCCTCGACGGTCCACGGCCGTTCAGAGACGGCCGCCCGAGACACCGCAGGCGCGCCACCTGACATCCTGTCGAACCCGGCCGCTTCGGCCTCGTCCTCCGCGGGTGAGCCTGCCGCCAGCGATTGCAGCGCCGATGCACCCGCCGGCAGACTGTCGCCGCTCCGCCGGAGCGCGCCATAACCCGCCACAGCCAGACCTTCCCGTGGCCCGGAATCGATTGCGGCAGGCGCCATTGCAGCCATGGCTGCGCCCGACGGCGCACCGCGCGACGGATCGATCCCCGGCTCACCGGAAGCCGCGAGTCGTACATCGTCCGAACCATCCGCATCGCCTGGATCCACCATCATCGCGACCGCAGGAGGAACGTCCTCCACGACGGTTGACGAGGTTGCGACCTGCGACCCGGCTCCTGGTTCCAACGCCCTGGCCGCGGCCCCGTCGGGCCCGACAGATCCCGACGGCGTCTCCGCCGGCAACTCGCGGTCGGGTGCCGTGACGGCGGGCGCGCTCGCCTCCTGGCGATCGTTCGCCGCGCTCACCCCGGTCGCCGGTGCGTTGACGGCGACCTGCGCGGGCGTCAGCGCGTCCCGCGCGACGTACCCGATACCGAGCGCGACAGCGACGCTCGCCGCCCAGAGCCACGGGACAGCGCGGGAGCCGTGCACCGCACCACGCCCTGAACGCCCGGCTGCTCGCGCGCGTACCTCCTCGAAGCTCGGGGCGGGCCTGTCGCCCATGCGGAGCTCCCCGAGCAGATCTGCCGCTCGCCGCTTCAGCTCCGCCGCCCGGTCGGCGCGCGTGGCGCAGGCAACGCACTCAGCCAGGTGACGCTCGATCGCCGCGATCTCCGAGTCTGCCAGCCCGGACCGCTCCCGGTCCAGCCAGGCCTCGAGACGGGCTTCATCCACGTGCGGCATCTGTCTCCTCCAGCGCGTCATATGATGCTACCAGCTTCTTTCGCGCCCGCGAAAGCGTCGTCCCCACGGCGCCAGGAGCGAGCCCTGTCTGGGCGGCGATCTCCGCGTAGCCGAGCCCGGCATCCCAGAGCAGCAATACCTCGCGGTCGCGGTCCGTGAGCGCAGCCAGCGCGCGCCGGACCCTCTCTTCCCGCTCCTTCCGATCCAGCTCCGCGTCCGGTTCGGCCGGCGCCGGCGCCACCGCTTCCTGCTCGGTGCGCAGCAGCGCCAGGTGCTTCTTGCGGCGGACCACCATCTTCGCTTCGTCGCGCACGAGATTCGACGCGATGCGGAAGACCCAGGCCCGCGGGTTCTCCGGCTCGTGCGGAAGCGAGCGCACGAACGCCTCCTGGGCGAGGTCGTGGGCACGATCTTCGTCCCAGACCTGCCGGTGGATGAATCGCACAATCGAGGCGTACGTAGTCCGATATACTTCCGACCAGTCGACGCTCACGGGTCACATTCCGCGGTCGCTGCGCTGCGGGCCGCACGGTCCGCATTCGGCTCTCCTACCCGGGATGACGACTGATGATGCCGATCCTGCACACGACCCTGTGCCGAAAACCCGGCCACATGCCTTGCCGCGCGAGGTCGGTGTGCAAGACAGGCAGCGTCGGTCGTCACCGTGAGTTGAGAGCGGCTCCCGACGTGCGGCACTCGCCGTCCGCGCCGGGAGCGTTCACCTCGACCCGGAGGTCCCGAATGGTGCGCATGCTCGCCATCGCGCTGTTGCTGGTCGTTGCTTCCGCCCCGACGTCGCCCCGTCAGGTCGCGGACATTGTCATCACCGGCCGCGTGACGACGGCCGAGGGTGGCTCGCCGGTCCCGGGCGCGGTCGTCGCCCTGGCCGGTACGAGCTGGGCGGTGCTGACGGACCACTACGGCGAATTCCGCCTGCTCGTTCCCGAGTCCGTACTGCCCGCCCGCGATGCGCGCCTGTCGATCCGCGCGAACGCGTTCGCGGACACGGAGGTAGCGTTGCCACCCGCCCGCGACGGTACGGTCCGCGTCGACGTGCAGCTTCGACAGGCTTCATTTCTCGACGAGCTCATGGTGGTCGGCTACGGGGCGCAGCGGCGAGCGGCGCCGACCGCCGCCGCGGGTGTCTGGTCCGGCGCGGTGAATTCGTACGCGCCAATGCCGCACGCCGACTGGAATACCGAAGCGTACGCGTACATCGAGGAGAACGGCTTCCGGAGCCCGGTCACCGCACCGCTCTCCACCTTCTCGATCGATGTGGACCGGGCATCGTACAGCAATGTCCGACGCTTTCTGCTCGAAGGCCGCCTCCCGCCCGTCGACGCCGTGCGGATCGAGGAGATGGTGAACTACTTCGGTTACGACTATCCCACGTCGGTGGGCGAGCACCGGTTCGCCGTCACGACAGAGCTGGGCACGGCGCCGTGGCAGCCCGGGCATCTGCTCCTGCGCATCGGGTTGGCGAGCGAGCCGGTCCCCATGGACGCGATCCCGCCAGGCAACCTCGTCTTCCTCATCGACGTCTCGGGCTCGATGGACGCCCCGAACAAGCTCCCGCTGGTGAAGCAGTCGCTGCGCATGCTGGTCGATCAGCTTCGGCCCGTGGACCGCGTGGCCATCGTCGTGTATGCCGGTACGGCCGGTGTCGTGCTGCCTTCCACGCCGGGCAATGACAGGCGCCGGATCCTGGACTCCATCGAATCTCTCCAGGCCGGCGGATCCACCGCGGGCGGCGCGGGGCTGCTCCTGGCCTACGGTATCGCGGCGGAAAACCACATCCCCGGTGGCAACAACCGCGTGATCCTGGCCACCGACGGTGATTTCAACGTGGGAGCCTCGAGCGAATCGGAGCTGGTCCGTCTCGTGTCGGATCACCGCCGGCAGGGCACCTTCCTGACCGTCCTGGGATTCGGCACTGGCAACCTCCAGGATTCGAGGATGCAGGCCATCGCCCAGCACGGGAACGGTAACTACGCCTACATCGACGGGCTGCTGGAAGCACGCAAGGTCCTGGTCAGCGAGCTGGGTGGCACTCTACTCACCGTCGCACAGGACGTGAAGCTCCAGGTCGAGTTCAACCCGGCGGTGGTCCGGGCGTACCGGCTGATCGGCTACGAGAACCGGCTCCTGAACCCGGAGGACTTCAGCAACGATCACGTCGACGCTGGCGAAATGGGAGCGGGGCACGTCGTCACCGCGCTGTACGAGATCGTGCCGGTGGGAGCGGACTCGCCGGCGGACATCGGTGGCGTCGACCCCCTGCGCTACCAGCCCTCCTCGCCCAACCCTCTCCCTTCCGCCGGAACCGGCGAGGTGGCGTTCGTCCGGGCGAGATACAAGGTTCCCGGGGAGGAGGAGAGTCGGCTCCTCGAGCTGCCGGTGTCGTCGCAGTCCGGTGCGACGAGTGAGGATTTCCGCTTCGCCGCGGGGGTGGCCGGATTCGGGATGCTGCTCCGCGGGTCCGAACACCGTGGGTCGACGGACGTCGACATGATCCTGGACCTCGCGCGAGCCGGGCGGGGCCGGGATGAGGACGGGTTGCGGGCCGAGTTCATCCGCCTCGTCGAGCTCTACGCAGCGATTGCGACCTCCCGTGGCGGACATTACGAAGGGGAGTGAGGCCGGCCCGTTCGACGCCGCGGGTGTTTCGGCGTCCTTGGCCCTGAGCAGGCATGCGCAGTGGAGGATGCCGGGTGGGCGCCAGCGGCCACCCGGCATTCGTATTGGCAGAGATCCTCCCGTCCCCGCGGAAGCCGCTGGAGTCGTTCACCGTCTTCGCCGGCGATCGGCTGACGGGCATCGTCGTAGCCGCCGTCAAACTCCGACCTCGATCGCCGCGGATACGCTGGCCCTATGGTGTGGGATGCGCCGTTCTTCCTCGTCACGGGCGGGGTGATCCATTCCCGCAATCGTCGGCCTGTTGCGAAGCGTGCGGCGGTCTGCAGGCGCTGGTCCGGGAGAGCCGAAGGCATTCGGCTGGTGCGAGAAGGGGATCGGGATTCCTCGTCAGAACGCCGGATCCTCGGCGCTACACGACGGGCACCCGGCCAATCCCGCCTCCAGGGCGTCGGCGATCACCCGCGCGGCAATGGCGTTTGCGGGGGCGTTGGGATGGCTGTCGTACGGCGCCGCCCACCAGCTCCGCCCCTCCGACGCGCCGTCGCCGAAGGTCGTCGTCAGATCGATGACGTGCATGCC
>DATMSC010000147.1:0-7660 GCA_035565595.1 Longimicrobiales bacterium
CCTCGCGGTATACGGCTTCGGCCCGAAGCAGGTGCTGGAGCGCCTGCTGCTCGAGCGGGAGCGCGTCTTTGGTGCTGCTCTCGCGGAGCTGCGCCTCCGCCTGCTCCATCGCCGCGGCGGCCTGGGGCAGGATGGCAATGATCGCGTGGAACGCCGTGTCCAGCAGGCTGACGTTCCGGTTGCGCATGCGCTGCACGAGCGTCTCGACCTGCTCCCGGAGCCGCTCCTGGCCGAGCGCCAGCGTGCTCAACGTCTCCTGGTACTCGCGCTCGCTGAAGGTCGAGCTGTCGCGCTGGACGTTGAAGGTGGCTGCGATGATGTCGCGCTGGCGCTGCGACAACTGCATGTCCATGTCGTCGGTCTGGCCACCGCCACCGCCGCCGCCTCCACCACCGCCGCCTCCACCACCAGCGGCCTGCTCGGCCTGGCGGTAGTCGAGCGAAAAGGGACGGATCTCGATGAAGTAGATGTCGGACGTCGCGACGCGCGCACCATCGATCTGGTTGGCGTCATTGGCCCTGGCGTAATACGTGATGATGTCGCCCGGCTGGAGCTCGAGCTCCTCGAGGAAGAAAGTGTGGCCGGCTGTGATCTCGCTGGTCCGGCCCTCTCCGCCTGAATACAGGACCCGGCTCTGCTCCTCTCCGCCATTCACCGAATAGAAGAGCTGGAGCTGGGCGATGCCGTAATCGTCGACGGCGCGCGCCTCGACGAAGACCTCATCGATGGAGGTAACCCGCGTATCGCGGCCGGGAGTCGTGAAGGAGACCGAGGGGGCGCGGTCTTCCAGCACGTCAATGATGTATTGCGGTGAACCGGTGGCCGTGGCGCCGCCGGCGATCAGCTCGATCGCGTAATAGCCGTCCTGCTCGACGCGCATGGAGCCCACCAGATTGCCCTCGTCGTCGAGGCGCAGCGGGATCGTGCGGTCGTCCGAGAGGACGATCCGACCGCCTTCAACGGGCATGGTCGTGGTCGCACGCAACCGGACCTCCGTGCCCTTCAGCACCGCGATGTCGCCGCCACCCTCGATCGTTTCGGGTTCCCGCCCCGTGTACGCCGGATAGTGGTATTCGAGCGTGAGCTGCTGCACGTACGGCAGCTCTGCGACGTCGATCCGGAAAGTGGGCGAGCGAACGCCGCCGGCCTCGACGAAGTACTCGGTCGGTTGCGCCACCGCGAAGAGGATAAACCGGAACGCGCCGTCATCGGTGTCCGAGATCATCGGCCACCGCTGATAGGTAGTCGCGTCGCCGGTGCGCACCACCAGCTCGACGGGCTCGGTGCGGAAGTTGTGCAGCTCGGCCAGGATCGGCTGGTCGGCGCCGCGCGCGATGGTGACGTCACCGGGTTCGACGGTGATGCGCATGGCGGGCGCGGCCTCGATCGGCGTCCACGGGGCGACCAGCATGGTCGTGCCCTGGCGCACGGAGGCCGGTCCGAAGAGGAGCACGAGGAGCGCGATGGCCAGCGAACCGGCGAGCAGCGCGTACGACTTGCGGAGCCCGGCACGTTCGATCTCCCGGCCGTCGTCCAGCGCATGGCATGCCTCCAGCGCCCGTTCCACGACCTTGCTGACCAGGACCGGAGAAGCACCTGCCCTGTCCGGCACCGTCGCGCCAGCGGCGAGCGGACCCAGCTCGAGCGCACTCAGCAGCGCGGCATTGAGTTGCGGCTCGTGCTCCTCCAGGTAGAGCGCGACCTGCTCATCCGGGATCCGCCGCAGGAGCGGGCGCAGCACGAACCACCCCGTCGCGGCGAAAAGCGCACCGTAGGCGAGGACACGGAAGGCTGTGACCGCGCCGGGCGTGAAACCGAACCGCTCCATCCCGTACGCCGAGATCAGGAAGACGACGCAACCCGCAGCGAGCGCGAGAGCGACACCGCGCAGCGCGTGCTTCGTGCGCCATCGCCGGCGTACCTGGCGAACCATTCGCAGCAGCTCGGAATATGCCGAAGATGCGCTACCGGGTACGGACGGTCGTGAGGTCATGCGCGCTCTCCCGGAACCAGGTTCTGAAACGCCCGACGGGACCGGCGGTTGGCCAGCCATGTCTCGGCGGCCAGGAGTACGAGGGTCCCCAGTAGAATGTACCACCACAGCGACTGCTGTCGCTCTCTTTCTTGGATGCTTATCCCCGTCTCAGTGTTGGCCACCGCGTCGGCACCCGTCGAGGCGACGACGGCCGCCACCATCTCCTCGGGATCGAAACTCGAGAGGTCGGTTTCCGCCAGGTCGAGGTTGACCGCGATGACATACGGTTCCTCCCGGGTGGCTACCGCGCGCACTTCATAGAACCCCTGCTCGCGCAGCTCGGCGAAGCCGGGGTTCATCCCGCCGACCTCCGTCGTCAGCCCGGACGGCGCGACGACGGCGCGTTCGGCGCGGGCGGCAGCGGCGCCGGCGACAGGCTGCCGAGCTACGGTCGCGCTGGATGAATCGGCACGCCCGGTCGACTCGGTCACGTTGGTGCCGCCCGCGGCGAGTCCCGGCCGACCACCGGCCAGGTCGACGACCTGCCCCACCGTGAACCACGGCGCGGGCTCGGCGAATCCGGCGAGGTGCTGGATCATCCTGTGGGCGAGCGGGAGGAACACCGGTTGGAGCACCAGATCGTTCCAGACGTTGTCCAGCGTCGTAGTCCACACGGCGATCCTGCCCTCCCCGAGGCGGGACTCGGCGAGTGCGACGGCACCGTCGTCGAAGCGGGCCACCGCGGTCGCGCCTTCCGCCAGCGTGAACGGGCGATATCGGAAGAATCGGGCCGCCGCGAGGTCGCCACTGCGCGGTGCCGCAAAGAGTTCGAAGACCGGGTGCGAGTAGTCGACGCTCGCGAGCACGGCTCCGGAGCCCCGGTCGACTGCGTTGCCGAACGTGCCCGGGATGAGATCGCTCGCCTCGCGCACTCGTCCGCCCAGGATCGTCAGCAGGCCGCCGCCGCCGCGGACGAACTCCCGCAGCGCGTTCCCCAGCTCACCGCCCGGCACACCGACGTCGTTCAGGACTACGACGGCCCGGCCATTAAGATCGGAACGCTGGAACTGCCCGACCGGCTTCGTGTCGATGTGGAACGACGGCCGTTCACCGATCGCCAATGCCCGCGTGAGATACAGACTCGAGGCGGCCCCGGAATCCGAGCCCTCCAGCACGAGCACCGAAATCGACTGGTCTGCCGACACCACGAAATGGAAGATGTTGTCGGCCGGCAGGGCATCGTTCCCGGCGCGCACGGTACCGCGCACCCGACCCGAAACCGTGAATGGCGGGAAAGTCACGGAGGTCGAGCCACTGGCGTCGACGTCGATTCGCTCCTCCGCGACCTGCTGACCATTGATTTCGAGGACGACCGGGACAGCGGTGAACGGCTCGTCGCCCTTCGCCGCGATCCGGGCGGTCGCGGTTACCCTCTCGGCGCCGGCAAAGACCTCGCGGCGGAAAGAGACGTCGGTCACGGATAGGTTCGCCGGCGCCGGCTCCGAGACATCGATCGTCCGCAGGACTGCGCCCGGCGGCAGCCGCACCGGCTCCTGGCCGTCCCATCCCGTCCGCTGATAATCGGAGATCAGCACCACCTCGCGCCGGCGCAGCTCCGAGGGATCGAGGACGCTCTGCGCGAGCCGCAGCGCCGGCGTGTATGCGGTGCCGGCGGCGCTCACGCTGACCGTGTCCAGGATCGCGCGCAACCGGCCGCGTTCCGTGGTCGACCGGACCACCGCCTCGGCGCGGTTGTCGAAGAGCACGAGCGTCGCGCGGTCGTCGGGGTCGAGGTCGTTCACGACGGCGAGCGCCTCCGTCCGCGCGCGCTCGAAGGCGTTGTCATAACCCATGCTGTACGATCGGTCCAGCAGGATCACGACCTCGCGGGCGCCAAAGTTGGCCGCGACTTCCGGCGGTAGCGGCCTGTCGAGGAACGGACGCGCGAATGCCGCCGCAAGGAGGATCAGCGCCAGCATGCGGAGCGCCAGCAGCAGGATGTCCCGAAGTCGGCGGCGGTTCGTCGCCTTGTACGGGATCCGCTGGAGGAACATCAGCGACGGGAACTCGATGATCTCCGTCTTCTGCCGGTTGGTCAGGTGCAGGAGCACCGGCACGACGACGGCCGCGACGCCAGCGAGGAAGACCGGGACCAGGAACGTCAGACCCATGATCCGCTACGCTCAGCGCGTCCCCTGGTCAGGACTCCGCCGCACCCGGCACGACCGGCCGCGGCGCCAGCCTTCACAGCTCTCATCGCGTCCTGCTCATCCGGTCCCGCATGGACAGATACGCGAACAACGCGTGGTCCAGCGGCGTGGCCGTGTTGAAGAGGTGGTAGTCGATGCGGAGCTCGCCCAGTCGCTTCGCCAGCGTCATGGTGTGCTCCGTGATCAGCTTGCGGTACTCGTCACGCAACTTGTCCGGCACCACCGGGATGCGGGCGCCCGTCTCCAGGTCCTCGAAGTTGCTGGCGTCGCCGAACGGGAAGTCCAGCTCGGCAGGGTCCAGCACGTGGAACACGATCAGGTCGTGGCCGCGCGCGGCGAGGGGCGTGAGCGCGTTCACCGCCACTTCCGGCTCCTCATAAAAGTCCGAGACGACGACGATGATGCTCCGACGCCGGAAGACCTCCGCGATCTTGTGCAGCGGCTCCGTGAGGTTTCCCGCCCGCGTCGACTGGATCCGGTCCAGCGTGTACAGCACCGTGTTCATGTGCTTCGCCGACGGCGGCACCCGGTCCACGATGTCGCTGTCGAATGTGACGATCCCCACACGATCGCGCTGCTTGTGCGTGAAGTACGTGAGGCTCGCGGCGAGGTACCGGGCGTAATCCAGCTTCGAGATCCCGCGCCCCGCGAACGTCATGGACTTCGAGATGTCCAGCACCACACTGAAGTTGGTGTTGGTGTCGGCCTCGTACTCCTTGACGTAGTAGCGGTCCGTGCGCGCGTAGAGGCGCCAGTCCACCCGCCGGATGTCGTCGCCCGGCATGTACGCGCGGTGCTCCGCGAAATCCATCGACAGCCCGAAGTCCGGTGCGCGATGCAGCCCGTGGATGAACCCGTCCACCACGGTCTTCGCCAGCAGCTCCAGATTCGACAGCCGCGCCAGTACCTTCGGGTCGATGAACTGCGCCCCGGGTATTCCCCGCTGTTCAGTATGCGCCATTCGAGATCCTGACCCGGCAAGCGCCGGCGTCGATCCGGGAGCCTCGCCCCGGGAACGTATCGGTGCCCCGCGAGATCAGCGGCACACCGGGCACGTTCCCCTGCCGGACACCCATTAGCCCTAGCCCTGGCCTCAGCCCTGCGCCTCGCCCTATCCCGCTCAACTCAACCCCGAGCGTGGCACGGGCATCGCTTCCAGGAGCTGATCGATGATGTGGTCCGTGGTGATCCGCTCCGACTCGGCGTGGAAGTTGGTCAGGACGCGGTGGCGGAGCACCGGCTTGGCCATGGCCCGGATGTCCTCGAAGCCCGGCGTGTACCGGCCGCGCATGAGAGCGCGGGCCTTCCCGCCCAGGACCAGGAACTGCGCGGCGCGCACGCTCGCCCCGTGGGCGACCCACCGCCGGACGAAGTCGTGCGAGCTGCCGGCGCCGTTGCTACTCGGCTGGCCGGCTTCGCGGGGTGGCCGGGTCGCACGCACCAGGTTCACCGCGTAGCGCAGCACCGGATCCGAGATCGGGACCCGCCGCACGAGGCGCTGGAAGGCCAGGATCTCCGCGGCGTTCACGACCGGCTGAAGGTCCGCCACCTGCACCGCGGTCGTGGAGCGCACGACGGTCATCTCCTCCTCCTCGGGGAGATGGTCTATGATGATCTGGAACATGAAGCGATCGAGCTGCGCCTCGGGGAGCGGATACGTGCCCTCCAGCTCGATCGGGTTCTGTGTCGCGAAGACGTAGAACGGCTCCTCGAGCCTGTACGTAACGCCCTGGACCGTGACGCGGTGCTCCTGCATCGCTTCCAGCAGCGCGGCCTGCGTCTTGGGCGGCGTGCGGTTGATCTCGTCGGCGAGGACGACGTTGGCGAACACGGGGCCGGGCGAAAACACCATCTTGCGGCGTCCGGTTTCCGGATCGTCCTGGATCAGGTCCGTGCCGGTGATGTCCGAAGGCATCAGATCCGGCGTGAACTGGATGCGCGAGAACTTGAGATTCAGCGTCTGCGCGAGCGTATGGACGAGCAGCGTCTTCGCCAGGCCGGGCACGCCGACCAGCAGGCTGTTGCCGCCGGCAAAGACCGAGAGAAGCATGTACTCGACCACGTCCTGCTGGCCGATGATCACCTTGTTGAGCTCGGCACGGACGCGGTCGTACGCGTCCTTGAGCTGCTCGGCCAGCGCGATGTCGTCCGCCGAGGTCAATTCCACCGGTTCAGCGGTTTTCAGATTCAAGACACACCCCCCAGGAGAGCCGGACCTGCCAGGTTACGTGGACGCAAGGTAAACCCCGCATGTACGGGGAAGAAACCCGCCGCCGGGCCGGGAGCCGGGGCGCGGGACAACAGGCACGAGGTCGATGCATCGGGTGAGCACGTGGCCGGCGCCGGTGTGGCGCCGGGAGCGTACGCGCCACCCGACAACTGCAGCAGGAGCTCCTGAGCCTCGCGGAAGTGCGGCGCTTCCTCGAGCGCGCGCAGGACGTAGCGCCGCGCACTGGCGTTGTCGCCGGCGCGGTGGTACGCGAAGGCCAGGTGGTAATATGCGCTGGCGAGGTCCACCGGCTGGAGCGCGAGCACGGCCATCCTTGCGCGCACGGCGCCGTCCCAATTGCCGATCTGGCCGTAGTACTCGGCCAGCCGCGTGTGGAGCGCCATGTCGTACGGGTGGATGTACAGAACACGCTCGAGCGCCTCTGCAGCGCCTGCGGTGTCTCCCAGAGCCACCAGCACATCCGCGTGGTCCAGGTTGGCCACGTAGTTCGTTTCGTCGAGCGCGACGAGGCGCCGGAGGTTCTCCTCAGCCCGGCGCAGATCGCCGCGCTCGCGGAAGATGTACGCCAGCATCGCGTAGGCGTTGCCCGGTCCTGCGTACTCCGGCATCAGCTCGCGAGCACGTTCGAGGTGCGGAAGCGCCGCATCGAAATCGCCTTCGTCGAAGAGCAACCGACCGAGGGCGAGGCGCGCCGGGAAGTCGTTGGGATTGGCCGCGACGCGGTACTCGAGCTCCTGGCGGGCATCGGCGCCGCGCATGCCGCCCGGCCCTGCGTCAGCCGCCGCCGCGGGGATCGCATCGAGCATGCTGCCGTACCGCTCGCGCAGCTCCCGCTGGAACTCCGCGTCGAAGCGGTCGATGTCCATGCCGACGACGGAGCGGAACAGATCCTCGACGCTCCGGCCTTCGGCGAAGCCGCGCAGCATGGCGCGGATCGCTTCCGTTCCGCGGTCGCGCTCGATCTTCTCCAGCACGAGCGAGGCGTGGTAGTAGCTGACGCCGACCTGCTCCGGGTACGTCGGGCGGACGAATCCGTTGTTGAGATCCCGTACCGGCAGCAGCCGCCCGTCGCGGAGCGCGGTCAGAAACGCCGGGGCGAGCCGGCCGCCCCACGCCGGCCGTGCATGCCGTTCCTCGAGCACCGCCAGCCCCTCCGAGAACCACCGGGGCACGCGATCGTCCGAGATCGCGAGGTGGAAGCTGTGCGACAGTTCGTGCCAGAGTGTGGAACCCCAGTTGAACTCA
>DATMSC010000148.1:0-2903 GCA_035565595.1 Longimicrobiales bacterium
CACCTCCACCTGTACGACAAGTCGCCGGCTCCGGGGCGGAAGGTGGGCCATGTCACGATCCACGCTGCCGATCCCACTGCGGCAGAAGACTCCGCCCTCGAGGTGCTCGGACTCGTCGGCACATAACACGACGCCGGGGTCTTCACGCCTGCATGCCCGGTCCGTCCCGCCGGCGGCGGTCGGACCGTGCGCCGGGCGCAGCCATGCGCCTGTCTCCATGCAGGGATCCAGGGGTACGCCGGCCTGCCCGGACCGGCCGTGTATCTCATTGTCATGACTTCGCATACAGTTTGCACCCAGGAATCCTGGAGCGTGCTCGTGCAACCGATGGGTGGAGGCGTGCGTGGACAAGCGGACCAGGGCGTTCATCATCGGGCTGGCTGCGACGTCGCTCGGCTTCGTGGGAGCGGCGAAACTGATGCGCGCCAAACCCGGCGAGGCACCGAAAACGCGTATGCTGAACACTCGCCTCGCCGGCGGGCTCGCATTTCTCGACTCCTCCTGGGACCTACCGGCCACGCGCACCGACCGGGTCGATTTCTTCATAGACTTCCTATCCGGCGAGAAATACGACGAAATGCGCCAGTGGCTCGGCCGGCTGGGCCGCTACGGGCCGATGATCCAGGCGAAACTGAGCGAGCGCGGGATGCCGATCGACCTCGTGTACCTCGCCGTGATCGAGAGCGGGCTGGACCCGAACGCCTACTCGAAGGCGGACGCCGCGGGGATGTGGCAGTTCGTGGCGGAGACGGGACGCCGGTACGGTCTGGAGGTATCGGAATACGTCGACGAACGGAGGGACCCGATCAAGGCGACCGACGCGGCGCTCGACTACCTCCAGGACCTGCACGACCACTTCGGAAGCTGGTACCTCGCCGCCGCGGCATACAACACGGGTGAGAACCGGATCGAACGGATCCTCCAGGAGCGCGCCGGTGGCGAGACGGGGAGGGAAGAGCTCTACTGGCAGATCGGGTCGTTCATCCCGAAGGAGACCCGGGACTACGTGCCGCTCATGCTCGCGGCCGGATTCATCGGCAAGGACCCGGCCGGCAACGGATTCCTGGACCTGCAGTTCGAGGAGCCGCTGGCGTTCGACGAGGTCCGGGTGCCTGCCGGCACCCCGCTATCGGAAGTGGCGGCCGCCGCCGGCGTCGACTCTTCGGCGATCGAGGACCTCAACCCCCACCTGGTGAAGAAGACGACGCCCCCGGACCGCGACTGGGACGTCCGCGTGCCCGTCGGCTCCGGCGAGCGCGTCGCCGACGCGCTGGGCGTCGGCCGCTAGCTCTTCAGAGTCGGCGCGATGGTGGACGGTGCGATGTGGCCGGCATGGCGTCGAGGGCGCCTCACCGGCTGGCGTAGATGGTCGTGTTGCCCTGCGCGTCGAATGTCAGGACGTCGTACGGGTCCTTGTACGGACCTTCCATCCCCGGCGAGCCCATGGGCATGCCCGGAACCGTGAGGCCGCGTACGTCCGGACGCTCTTTCAGGAGCCGGGCGATCAGGTCGGCCGGGACGTGCCCCTCGATGATGTAGCCGTCCACGATCGCGGTGTGACAGGAGCTCAGCGAAGCCGGGATCGCGTGCGCCGTCTTCACGGCCACCATGTCCACGGTTGGCCGGCTCTCCACCACGAATCCGTGCGCCCGGAGGTGCTCTTCCCAGGCCGTGCAGCAGCCGCACGTCGGGCTCTTGTATACGGTGATCGTGACGGCCTCCGCCACCGATCTGCCCTCGTTCGCGGCCAGCGATGCCGGGAGCGTTCCCGCCGCAGCGGAGCCGATCACGAACCGCTCTCCTCCATCTCCATCCGCCCCACAGCCGGTGATCCATGCCGCGAGCAGCAGCACAACCGTCACACCGATCGACTCGAATCGCCTCTTCATCTCGAACCTGTTGTCACACGTGCGCCGTCGCCCCGGGGCCGGCCCCTCACACCGCCTGAAAATAGTGGAAGCGTGCGGAATTCCCAACCGGCGCGGAAGGGCACGTGCCTTGCCTTCTTACGACTCGTGTAAGTAATTGTCAGGAAACGTGTTGAATCGTCGGAGGGTGACCGTGTCGCTGGGTTTCTATTGGGAACAGGCTGACGTGGATGGGTCCGACGAGCACCCGCTCGAACGTGAGCTGGGAATGCAGCTCGACGCGCTGGCCCGCTTCGGTCGACTGATCGACGAAGCGCAGCGCGAATCGCGCGACGGCCAGGTGGCCGTGCTGCTGAAGCAGCAGGCTCGCGTGGAGGAGTGGGTGCGTTCGATCCGATCGGCGCTGGCGCGGTGCTCCGCACCGTTCGGCCGCACACCGACCTGAAACACGATCTCCGTCCCGGCGCGCCATGGCTCTGCGCCGCCGGGCAGCGCCATATTCCGGGTGGGTGTTGAGCGCCATTGCCGCCGCCCTTGCGCTATGCCGTGGGGTCTCTATTAGTTTTCTAGCATTTCGAGTAATGTCGTAGTTGACGTCACAGGAGTCCTGATCCCGCGCCACGGGGGCATGGCAGGGATCGGGAACTCGCAGGCAGGCAACACCCGGGTCGGGGCGGGACCCGACGCAGGTCATCGGGGTGGTGCAGCCCCGGACATGGCTGGTGGAGGGAGCCGATGCGCTTGCCGTTCCCTCCAGGACGGAATCACCTCCAGTGCCGATGCCGGTCTCTGCGTCTGCTGGACGCGCTCTGCGCGACCGGTGCCGCTTGCGCGGTCGAATGCGCGGATTGCCGATCGAGTTTGCTTTTTGCTCGCTCGATCGTCATTTCGGAAATGTACATGCTGTAAGGGCGAGCGCCTGCGATCCGGTGGGGCCGGTCGCCGGAACGGACTGGTAGTCCGCTCCGGGAACCCCGGGGAAGCGGGCGGCGTGGGCGCGAGCTGTCACGATCCGTTGGATCACGCGAGGTCTCA
>DATMSC010000149.1:0-8550 GCA_035565595.1 Longimicrobiales bacterium
CCGGAAGCTCACGGAGCGATCCGCCGCGGCGGAGTAGAGACCGACGGGTACGCCCACCTCGCCGAACCGGATCACACCCTTCCAGATCGCCCTTGCCATATGCCGCCTTTCCAGACACGGCGAAGAACAATGCGATTGAACGGCGATGTCGCGCCGGTGTCGGGTGCCGCGCGGCCACCCCTTCCGGCGCAGCAGTTGCAGCCGATCGGGGCAAGATCCCTGCCGGCCAGACCCAAACCCGCGCCGGCCAGGCGGAGCACGTTCCTCCGGACACCGGTGCGGTCATGGCCGAGCTGTCGACCGAACGAGAGCGGGGCGCAGGCCGGGGGCCAGGAAGGGAAGGCCGCCTCCCGCTCGCGTATATCGTACTCTCGCTTCTCGCGCTCGTGATCGTGCCACCACTCTGGCAGGCACGGGTCGAGGAGAACCGCAGGACCATTTTCGAGCGCCTCGAACCCGCTCGCGCGGAGATCGTGCACGCGCTGATCGATTTCGTACGTGAGGCGGGCGCCGTGCGCGTCTACGCCGAGAGCGGCGACGATACGCGCATCACGGCGATTCGTACCGCTGGCGATGCGGTCCCGGCGGCACTGGCGAACGTGAGACGCCTCGTGGCTACCGAAGTGCCTGAAATCCGCACCGAGCTCGACTTCGCCGAAGCGACGTACGCCGATTGGCGCGCCCACGCGGAGGTCCTGCTCTCCGGTCGGGTCCCGACCGGCGAGCGGGACGGGTGGATCGCCACGAGCGACCTGTACGGCGCACGCATGATCTCCGCGCTCGAGGAGATCCGCCTCACGCTCATCTCCGCCCAGGACGCAATGCGGGCGAATACATACCGCATGGGCCGGATCGGCGCGATCGTCACGGTCGTGCTCGCGCTCATGGCCCTGGTATCGGCGGTGATCGTGATCCACTTCGGTCGGCGCCTGGCGCGCGTCGTTACGTACGAACGCGAGGCGAGGTCGCTCGCAGAAACCAGGGCCCGAGAAGAGCGCGAGCTGAGGAACGCCGTCGGCGCCGTGGCAGCGACGTACACGGTGGCGGAGGTGATCCAGCGCATCGCCGACGCGGCCGTGCTGGCGACCGGCGCCGCGGGCACCATCGTGACCCGCATACACCTGGATCGGAGCGAGCTCGAAGTGGTGGCAGTGGCCGGTGACCGCGTGCCGAGGGTCGGGCTGCGCATGGACTATCCAGGTTCGTACGCCGAACGGGCGGTGAGCCGCGGGCTCCCGGACACGACCGACGAGCTACGCCACTGGGCCGGCCAGCTCCCCGACGAGATCGTGAGCCCGTGCGCCGACTGTCCGGCGCTCCTCGTCCCGCTGGTCAACTCAGGCGAGGCGGTGGGTACGTTGATCGTGATCGGCGAACGCGGCGCAGGGCCGTTCCGCCCGGACCAGGTCGAGCGCGCGCACGCATTCGGCAACCTGGCCGCGATCGCAATCCGCAGAGTCCACATGTTCGAGGACTCCGAAAAGCGCCGCGAGGCGTTGCTACGGGTGACGGAAAGTCGCGCCCGGCTTGTTCGAGGGTTCTCCCACGACGTGAAGAATCCACTCGGCGCGGCTGACGGCTACCTCCAGCTCCTGGCCGAAGGCGTTCTGGGCGAAACGAGCCCCGCGCAGGCAGAGGCGCTCGGCAACGCTCGCCGGTCGATCAACGCCGCGGTCAGGTTGATCGACGACCTGCTCGCCATTGCCCGGGCCGAGACTTCCGACATCGAGGTGAATTGGGTTCCGACTGATGTGGGTGAAGCGGCCAGGCAGATGGGACGGGAGTACCGTGCCCAGGCGGAGGCGAAGGGGCTCGCGCTGGAGATCGAGACGCCTGCCGAATTGCCGCTGATCGAGAGTGACGCCAGCCGCATCCGCCAGGTCCTGGGCAACCTGCTCTCCAACGCTGTCAAATACACGGAACGCGGCAGGATCGTGGTGCGCGCCGGCATCGCCGAAGGCGGGTGCCCCGACGGCGGCAAGTGCGTCCAGATCGAGGTTGCCGACACCGGGCCCGGCATCCCTCCGGAGAAACAGGAAGTCATTTTCGACGAGTTCGCCCGCGCAGATTCTGCCGGTCGCCCGGGTACCGGCGTCGGACTCGCCATCAGCCGGAGAATCTGTGAAGCGCTGGGAGGCTCCCTGACCGTGGAGAGCGAACCGGGTGCGGGAGCGACGTTCCGCATGACGCTACCTGTCGCACGGCCGGGTGCACGCGTGCGGGTGGCGCCTCGCGCTGCCTGATTCGCTTCCCGCCGCCTCGAGTTCGCACCATCGCGAGGCACCAGCCGCCCGATGGGCGTCCCGCCACGGGATTCGCGCGGGGCCCGCATGTCCGGCCCGGATGTTGCACCGCCCCCGTTGCCGACGACGCCTGGCAGCCCGGACCGCGACGTCGATGGAACGGTCCGGAGGGCCCATCGGCCGTTGCCGTGGACCGGGAAGAACACTTCAACACCAGAGGGAAACATGTCCGCAACGCGGTGCCTCCCAATCCTCCTCGTCGGGGTGCTCGGTTTGACAGCCTGCCCGCCGCCCGAAGAACAGCCGGCCGAAGAGCCGTTTCCCGCGCCCGAGGTTCAGCCCGAGCAGGAGATCCAGCAGGACATCTCCATCGTGAACGAATCGATGGACACGGTCACCGTTACGGCGACGGTGAACGGTCGCCAGCAGCAACTCGGCATGGTTGCACCCCGGGACTCGGCGAGCTTCTCCGTCACGTCGACGCGCGGCGCCCAGATCCAGCTAGACGCCCGTGACCCGACCGGTCAGGTCGTCCAGACCGAAATGATCGAGGCGATCGAAATGGAGCGCGCCTGGCGTATTTCTCCGGAAGCCCAGCAGCAGACGCAGCCGGGGGCCGTGCCGGGTATGCCGCAGCAGCCAATGCAGCCCGAGACGCAGCAGCAGACCCCGGAGCAGCAGCAACAGCAGCCCGGCATGTAAGGTCCCGGACCGCGCGCGGCAGCCGTCGACTGGAGCGGCGAGGAGTCCGTTGGGACTCCCCGCCCGCTCTGGCGGCGCCCGTGGACCCGGCTTTCCTCACCCCCCAACGAACCGGTGACGCGTCGGGTTCCGCCGCCCCGGCACACTGCCCGCTCGCGCAATCCCTGCCCCACCGCCGTTGCCACCCACCCACGAACTGCGGTAACTTGCGTTCGTGCACCCGTTTCCGTACGCGCGATCCGGTCCGCGCGTGCGCCGGATGAAGTAGCCCGAAACGCGAGCGAATCGCTTGGAAAGCCATATCCTGCTGGTGCAGTGTCCCGACGAGCCGGGACTCATCTACCGGATTACCCGCATCCTGTACGAGCAGGGCTGCAATATCATCCGGAACCAGGAGTTCGTCGACGCGGAATCGGCGCACTTCTTCATGCGGACCGAGTTCACGGGCGGGCACGGCAACGGCGACCTGATCGAGCGCCTCCGGACCGACCTCCCGGCCGGTGCCGAGATCCGGATCGCACCGGTACAGGATCGCCGCCTCGTCGTCCTCGTCACGAAGGAGCCGCACTGTCTCGGCGAGCTCCTGCTGCTGAACGAGTTCCGTGAGCTGAGCGCGTCGGTACTGGCCGTCATCGGCAATCACGAGACGCTCGGCCGCCTCGCTGAGCGTTTCGACATACCATTCCATTTCATCAGCCACGAGGGCCTTTCCCGGCCCGACCACGAGGCGCGTATCGCCGAAGTGGCCGCCGCGTACGAACCGGACTACCTCGTGCTGGCCAAATACATGCGCGTTCTCGGCCCCGACTTCCTGAAGCAGTTCCGCCACCGGATCATCAACATCCACCACTCGTTCCTCCCCGCCTTCGTCGGTGCACAACCGTACCGGCAGGCGTTCGAACGCGGCGTCAAGATCATTGGCGCGACCGCGCATTTCGTGACGGAGGTGCTGGACGAGGGTCCGATCATCGCGCAGAGCGTGATCCCCGTCGACCATACGTACAACCCCAAACGCATGGCCCAGGCCGGCAGGGACATCGAAAAGCTCGTCCTCGCCCGCGCCGTCAAACTGGTGTGCCAGGATCGCGTCGTGCTGGTGGGCAACCGCACGGTCGTCTTCGAGTAGCAGTTCCGGTCGCTCGCGCGAGCGCGGCCAGCCGCGGAACACCGGGCACTTTCAGGCGTTCCAATGGAACATGGCGGTGCCGGTCCCGGACGGGCGGCACCCCTTCCCCGGCTTGGGCCCGGCAGCCGCACGGCGCCGGCAAGGACGAACCCTCGACAGGACCTCTCGATGCTGCGAATCCGCTCGCGGTTCCGCGACTCGGCCGTCGCCGCCATGCTCCTGGCAACGGCCGCCGGCTGCATGACCAATCCGGCCACCGGCGCCCGGCAGTTCTCGCTCATCAGCGAAGCGCAGGAAATCCAGCTCGGGCAGGAGTACGATCAGCAGTTCGTCGCCGAGCTGGGTTTGTATCCGGACCAGTCGCTCCAGCAGTATGTGCAGCAGATCGGTCAGAGGATGGCCGCGCTCTCCGAGCGGCCGAATCTCCCGTGGTCGTTCCGGCTGGTGGATGATCCAGTCGTCAACGCATTCGCGCTGCCGGGCGGATACATCTATGTGACGCGCGGCATCCTGGCGCACCTGAACTCCGAAGCCGAGCTGGCGTCGGTGATCGGGCACGAGATCGGGCACGTCACCGCCCGGCACTCGGTCGCCCGGATGAGCTCGCAGCAGCTCGCGCAGCTCGGTCTCGGCATCGGCAGCATCCTGCGACCGGATCTGCAACCGGTCGTCGACGTCGCAGGCGTAGGGCTCGGGCTGCTCTTCCTGAGCTATGGCCGCGGCGATGAACGCGAAGCCGACGATCTCGGACTCCGGTACATGAGCCGCGCCGGCTACGACCCGCGCGAAATGCCCGGCGTGTTCTCGATGCTGGAGGCGGTCAGCGAGGCGCACGGCGGCGGGCGGATCCCGGAATGGCTGTCCTCACATCCCGATCCCGGCAACAGGCGCGACCGGATCCTCGAGCAGATCGCGCAGCTACCGGACACCCTGGGCTCACGCACGATCGAACGCACGCAATACCTGCGGCGACTCGATGGTCTCATCTTCGGCGAGAATCCCCGCGAGGGCTTCTTCCGCGGCCAGGAGTTCCTGCACCCGGAAATGGCGTTCCGCCTGACCTTCCCGACCGGCTGGCAGACGCGGAACATGAAGCAGGCAGTGATCGCCGTGTCGCAGAATCAGGACGCGATCATCGAGCTACAGCTCGCCGAGCAGTCATCGCCCGAGGCCGCCGCGCGTGAATTCTTCATGCAGCAGGGGGTGCGCGGCGGCCCGGCCCGGTCAACCACGATCAACGGCCTGCCCGCGGCGACGGGGACGTTCATGGCACAGTCGCAGAGCGGGTCGCTGTTCGGGGCGGCGGCGTTCATCTCCCACGGCGGCCAGGTGTTCCAGCTCCTGGGCTACTCGCCCGAGCAGCGCTGGAACGCTTACCAGAACGCTATCATCGGAGCCATCGAGTCCTTCGCGAGGCTGACCGAACGCGCCGCGCTCGACGTGCAGCCGCAGCGTATCCGGATCGTCGAGGTGAATCGGCAGATGACCCTCGAGAGCTTCGCGGCGGAATACGCGCCCGGCGTGGACGTCGAGACCATCGCCCTCCTGAACAACCTGCGCCCGGGCGCGATCCTCGTCCCGGGCCAGCTCGCAAAGGCGGTGACGGGCAATCCGCCACCGGGCGCGTCGTCGGCCCGCTGATGACCTGAAGCGCCGATCGGTCGGGCGCGCGGCGGCGGGTTAGCGGGTTCACGCCGCGGCCTCACGGCTCGCCAGGGCTGCCTCTGCCACTCGTGCGAAGGCGAACCACGCCGGTACACGGAATTCCGGACGTCGTGGCTCCCTGCGAAGACTTTTGTCCCCGCCCGGGTGTGCGCGGCACGGGAGTTCCGTGCACCGGTTCCTGGCCTCGAACACGACGACCGGAGCCGACGACATGACGTTCAGATTCGGATCGTTCCTCCTCATCATCGCGATCACGGCGGCATGCACGTCCACGCAGTCCGATAACTCGCCGCCGCTCGACGGCGTTTCCCTGTCGCACTCGCCCGAATCACCCTCGCCGGGTGATTCAGTGACCCTCGTACTGCGCAACGGATCCGACGGGACAGTCGGGTACAACCTGTGCACGTCTTCCCTATTCCGGCAGTCCGGCTCCGATTGGGTGCCCGTGCCGGAAGACCGGATCTGCACCATGGAGCTTCGAAGTCTCGCTCCCGGAGAACAGGCCACCTACACGCTCCGTTTGCCGCCCGGGCTCGAACCCGGCACGTACCGTTACCAAACGCCGATCGACGGTCCGGAAAGCGGCGAATCCGGCCAGGCGAGCGCGCCGCCGTTCGCGATTTCGGGCTGATTCCACCCCGCCGGCGTCACCCCGGCAGCCCGCCCTGGTCGACGCCGCGAGCTGGCGAACGCCCGGCGCTGTCGGAACGCCGCGCGCATTCCGCGGGTCTCAATACGTGCAGGCCGACGTTGCCACCAGAACGACTGCCACTACTCCGCCGGCGGAAGGGCACGCATGAAGACCCGCTCGATCATTCGCAGCCTGTACCTCTATGTATTCGCACTCGTCGGTCTCGTGATGCTGGCGATCGGCGGCGTGCGCCTGCTCGACCTCGGCCTCAGGGCGCTCATCTTCACGGAAGCAGAGCAGCAGGAGCGGATCTATGCCCGGCCGATGCCGCCGACTCTTCCGGGGCGGAACGTCGATCCGGAAACCACGGAGGGTCTCACCCCCGAGGAGCGCCAGCAGCTCCGACAGTGGATGGCGGAATACGAGCAGTGGCAGGCCATGAACGAGGAGGTCGACCCGGTTCTGGCGCGACGCCACCGGGACGCGTCCTCCGGGCTCGCGCTGATCCTGATCGGCTTTCCCATCTACTTCTATCACTGGCGGCTGATCCGAAAGGAAGCCGCGGAGCGCCCGGACGCGGCCGACGCGGCAGCCTGAGCGGCACCACCGGGCGGGACGCCGGACCCGCCGCCACCGGAATGGGTAGCCATCGGGAATCACGGACACCGGAACACCCGTGGACAGAATATCTCCCCTCATCCATCGGACGGTCGACGCGCCGGTCGCCGCCGGCCCGCGACAGTACCCCGCGGACCGGCGGCTTCGCTGGCGAGCGGCGGTGTGGGCCGCGGGGGCGGGCGCGTCGGCGTACCTGCTGATGCGGCTCCTCTCCGCGTCGCCCCGTCTCGCCGAAATCACGGTGGGCTCCGGTGCGCTGCCGGGAACCTGGCTCTCGCGGGCAACGGGCGCCGTCCCGGTCACTGTAGCCGAGGCGCTGGTCCTCGGATATGCAGGGTGGCTCGCCGTGCCGGGGATCGCCGCAGCGCTCGACGTCGCACGAAAGAACCGCCGTTTCCGCAACGCACTGGCCGGCGGCGCCCTGCGTCTCACCC
Organism: Longimicrobiales bacterium; assembly: GCA_035565595.1. Lineage (GTDB taxonomy): Bacteria > Gemmatimonadota > Gemmatimonadetes > Longimicrobiales > RSA9 > DATMSC01. Next base: position 7,420 of record DATMSC010000149.1, read on the forward strand.
GCGACGCCGGGATCCTCCTCGCCCTGTTCTATTTGCTCTGGGGATTCAACTACGCGCGACCATCGTGGGCCGCACAGGCCGGCTGGCCCGAGTGGGACGGCGCCGATCCCGATGAGATCGCCGCGTTCGCCGAGGCGGCGACAGCCGCGCTCAACGCGACGTACATCGAGCTGCACGGCTCCGAAGACGCCGGCGAGCCCACGATCCTCCGCGACGTCGCCCGCCTGAACGACGCCATCGACGAGGGCTGGCGTGCCGCAGCCGGCCGGCTCGGGCTCCCCGCTGCCGCCGCGGCTCGCTACGGGCGAGTGAAGTTCCCGTTCTCCTCGCCGGTTTTCACACATCTTGGCGTAAGTGGAATGTACGTCCCGTTCACCGGCGAGGCGCTGGTGGCAGCCGGACAGCCGGCGATCGTCGTGCCGGTAACGATGGCGCACGAGAAGGCCCATCAGCGCGGCTACACCGGCGAGGGTGACGCCAGCTTCCTCGGCTTCGTCGCCGCCGCGCTCGCGCCGGATCCCCTCGCCCGCTACAGCGCCGCCTATTACGCCCACGCCCAGTTGCTTTCGGCGCTCTCCGGCGTCGACCGCGATGCCGCCCGGAACCTGATTTCGAAGCGGCTGCCGGGCGTGCAGCGTGATCTCGAACACGCCGCGGACTATTACCAGCGCTTCGAAGGACCCGCCCGCGAGATCGGTCGCAACGTGAACGACCGCTACCTGCGGGCGCAGGGCGTTGACCAGGGTGTCCGGGACTATCGCCGAAGCGTTCAGCAGATCGTCCTCCATGCGCGGCTCTTCGACGGCGAGGTCGTTCCGGGTCAGCCGGCAGCGCGCATGGACGAGTTCTGATTCCGTCCGCGGACCGCCCCTCCACCGTTATCCCCTTGCCGCCACGACGCCGTGCGCCCGCGGCACCGCCTCCATGCGAAGGCATCCGCCGACTCGAAACGCGGCTACCCGCAGCCATGCCGCCGGCATTGACCCGCCCGCCACCACCGCACTACCTTCCGGCATCCACAAAATCCAGGTGCCGCGGCACGGGGTCATCCCCTTCGCCGCCCGTGTCCTTCGCCCGGAGCGATCAAGATGCGTCCCGTCATTTTCATCGGTGGGCTCCCGCTGCTCGCGC
>DATMSC010000150.1:0-2722 GCA_035565595.1 Longimicrobiales bacterium
CCGGCGCTACAAGGTCTACATCATCGATGAGGCGCACATGCTCACGCGCGAAGCGTGGAATGCGCTCCTCAAGGTCCTCGAAGAGCCGCCTCCGCGCGTCGTGTTCGTATTCGCGACCACCGAGCCGCAAAAGATCCAGCAGGTAGCCGCTCCGGTTCTCTCGCGCTGTCAGCGTTTCGATTTCCGTCGCATGACGACGGGATCGATCGTCGAAACCCTGCGCAACGTGCTGGCGGCAGAAGGCATTGAGGCGGGAGACGACGCCCTGGTGCCGATCGCGCGCCACGCCGAGGGCGGGATGCGCGACGCCCTTTCGCTTCTCGACCAGGTGCTCGCGCTGGCCGACCGAAAGCTCACCGGCGACGACGTCCGGCGAGTTCTCGGACTCGTCGATGACGAGGTGTTCCTCGAACTCTTCCAGATCCTGGCTGACCGCCGCCACGCGGACGTGTTTGCGTATGTCGACCGGCTGATCGACCAGGGCTATGACCTCGCGGAATACTATCGCGCGCTGACCGATGCGCTGCGGACGCTCCTCATGGTGAAACTGGACGGTGCGATCGACGACATCCGTGAGGATTTGAGAGAAGCCTACGTCGAGGTGGCTGGACGCTTCGCCACCGGCGATCTGGTGCGCATGCTCGCGCAGGCAGCCGAGCTGGACACCGACGGTCGATTCCGCAAGAGCGCGAATCCGCGAATCGCCCTCGAGCTGCTCCTATTGCGCTTCGCATACATGGAGCACGCGGTGGAGATCGAGGACGTCATTCGCGCGCTTGGCGGCCAGGGCAACACCGTCGGCTACCGACCAGAACCGGGCAGGATCCGCGAAGCAGCGCCGGTCGTGGAGCCCCGCATGGCCGTCCCGGCTGGGGGGACGGCCGTCGCGAAGGCGTGGGAGGTTCCGGCCTCCGCCAGCGAAGTTGCCCCACCGCATGTCGTTCAGGACGTGCGCCCGGACGTGCGTGACAACGCGGCAGTTGCGGGAGCCGGCGCCGCGCCGCCAGAGGTCGAGTCGCCGGAGGCAGCGCTCCGGGCATTGCTCGATTCCGGCAATGTCGTCCCCGCCGGGCTCCGCAGCTTCCTGCGCGCTGCCCGGATCTCCGAGCCGGAGCCGGGGCGGCTCGTGATCGATGTGCCTCCCGGGCCCGGTTGGGAACGCCTCAGCGCCGACACTGCAACCCGGATCGCGTTGCAGGAGGCACTCGCCAGCCGCACAGGTCGACAGCTCACGGTGGAGCTTCGGGCCGCGCAATTCTCCGGATCGACGGGCGATGTTCCCGTTCCCATGACGCCGGAGCGTCTGCGCAGGGAAAAGCTCGAGAAGTTGCGCCGCGAGCCCGGGCTTGGAGCCGCGATAGAAGCCTGGGACCTCGAGCTGATCGACTGACAGATTGCCAGCGTGGCCGCTCGGGCCGCTTCGCATGGCCCGCCCCGACATTGTCTCGCCCACGCCGTGGCGGCGGTTTCGATCATGGCCAGCCAGCACGAACTCGGCAGAACCGGCGAAGCCGTTGCAGCGGCATACCTGGAAGCGCGCGGCTGGACAGTCGTCGACCGCAACTACCGTTTCGGTCACAAGGAGGTCGACCTCGTCGTGCGGCGGGGGCGTACCGTCGCCTTCGTCGAGGTGAAGGCGCGAGCCAGCGACCGACACGGTGACCCGATCTTCGCGGTCACGATCGCGAAACGCCGCGAGATCGAACGCGTTGCGTTGGTCTGGATCACGCGGCACGGTCGCCCCGGTGACGAGTACCGCTTCGACGTAGTGACCGTGATCCACAACGCGGCGCAAACGCAGATTTCACACGTGGAGGACGCCTGGCGCGGTGGATGAGGCCGCCCTCCGGGGCGCCTTCGAGGGCCGCGCCACGAGTGCCGGGACCACCGGGCGTGGAGCGCAGTGCGGGCAAGGAACCCCGCCTCAGGCGGGGGTAATACTCGAATGCCGGGATGTATCCGGAGTTGCGATCCCTGGCCGCTGCGCCTTGCTTTTCCGGCGCACCGGCCTATGTTTCCAGCGTTCTGTGCGCCTGAACGGATCGGACGCTCAATGACCAATTTCCAGCAGCTCTTGCAGATGGGCCAGCAGGTCCAGGCCCGACTGAGCCAGCTTCAATCCGAACTCGGCAACCAGACCGTGACCTGCTCCAGCGGCGGTGGCATGGTAACCGTTACTGCCGATGGGCGGGGCAAGGTGCGTGAGATCAAGATCGATCCGGTCGTTGTCGACCCCGCCGACGTGGAGATGCTCGAGGACCTCGTGCTGGCTGCGGTGTCCGAGGCGCAACAGCGGGCGCAGCAGCTTTACGAAGAGGAATTGAAGAAGCTGGCGGGAGGGTTGCCGCTGCCGTTCCAGCTCCCGAATCTCTTCTGACGCTCAGGACGTCTTTCGATGGCGGCCATTGACGACCTCGCCGCCGAGTTCGCTCGCCTCCCGGGCATTGGGCGGAAAACCGCGCTCCGGCTGACGTACCATCTCCTCAAGCAACCTGCCACGGAGATTCGCCGGCTCGCCGGCGCATTGGAGGCGGTGGCGACCAGGGTCCGGGCGTGCAGAGTCTGCGGCAACCTGGCCGAATCCGAGCTCTGCCCCATCTGCAGCAACCCACGGCGCGATACAACGGTCATCTGCGTCGTCGAGGAAGCGTCGGACGTGCAGGCGATCGAGCGGGCCGGACAGTACGGCGGCCTCTATCACGTTCTCGGAGGTCGTCTGTCG
>DATMSC010000151.1:0-2443 GCA_035565595.1 Longimicrobiales bacterium
GTGCTCACGGTCGGCCTGATCTACGAGTGGAAGAAAGGTGCGCTGCAATGGGACTAGAGGGGCGCGGCGGAGAAGCTGAGCGGTCCGGCGTGGTCCCGGGGGCTCCCACGTTCCTGACGACGAGGCTGGATTACGTCATCAACTGGGCGAGGCGGAGCTCGCTGTGGCCGATGCCGTTCGGCACCGCGTGCTGCGCGATCGAGATGATGGCGTCGGCCGCCTCGAAATACGATCTCGCGCGCTTCGGGATGGAGCGCATGTCGTTCTCGCCGCGCCAGGCCGACCTGCTGATTTGCGCGGGGCGCGTGACATACAAGATGGCGCCGGTACTGCGCAGGATCTGGGACCAGATGCCGCAGCCGAAGTGGGCGATCTCGATGGGCGCGTGCGCGTCGTCGGGCGGCGTGTTCGACGTGTATTCGATGGTGCAGGGGATCGACACCATCATTCCGGTGGACGTATACGTCCCCGGCTGCCCGCCGCGGCCCGAAGGCCTGATCTACGGCATCCTGATGGTCCACGAGAAGATCAAGCGGGAGTCGATCACGAACCCGGAGCTGCGGAAGAAGCTCCGCTTCGAGGACGAGTCGATCGTCGCTCGCCCGAACAAGCCCGCCGATGTCATCGAGGAGATCGCGCAGCCGTTCGGCAATTCGACGAAGCAGAACCGCGTGAGCGGGCTGGTGAGCACGCGTCCGCGGTCGCGTCCCGCGGACCGGAAGCCGTAGGTGGTGGACGTGTCGGACACGGCGATGCCGTCGGTCGAGGGCGGCACTGTAGTGGCGGCGCTCCGCGCGCGCTTCGGCGACGCGATCCTGCACCACGAGGTCCAGGCGGGTGATGAGCACGTCGTCTTCATCCTCGCGTCGAGGAACGTCGAGATCCTGCGCTGGCTGAAAGAGGATCCCGACCACCGTTACGACCTCCTCCAGGACATTACGGGCGTGGACTACGGCGGTGGGCGACCGATCCAGGTCGTCTACCAGCTCTGGTCGATCACGCACCGGCGCAGTCTGCGCGTGAAGGCCGAGCTGCCACTGGACGCCCTGGAGATCGACAGCGCCACGACCATCTGGGCGGCGGCCAACTGGCTGGAGCGGGAAGCGTACGACATGTTCGGCGTCCATTTCGTGGGGCACCCGGACCTGCGGCGCATTCTCATGCCCGACAACTATGCCGAGGGTCATCCGCTGCGGAAGGATTTCCCGCTCCGGGGGCGATTCAGCCGCGCCGAGCAGACCCGGCGGGCGCTGGATTTCTCGCTCGAGGACTTCTACACGCCGGCGGACCTGGAGCTGGCGGGCCTTCGTCCGCACGCCGATGCACTGAATCCACCGGCAGAGGGCAAGGACGCTGGCGCGGCCGCTGCTGGTGACGGCGAGGCGGCGGATGGCGCGCCGGATGGAGCGAGCCGATGAGCACGAGAACAGTCGAATACGCGGTGTCGCGGAACCCCGAGATGGGTGTGGATGGTCGGCCGGTCCAGGTGCCGACCCTCCCGGCGGGGATGGAACCCGATCTCCGCGGCGAGCACATGCTCATCAACATCGGGCCGCAGCACCCGGCCACGCACGGCGTGCTTCGCCTCATCCTGGAGCTGGACGGTGAAACCGTCGTAAGGTGTACGCCGCACATCGGCTATCTGCACTCGAGCTTTGAAAAGCTGGGCGAATACCGGGACTGGAACCAGATCGTCCCGTTGACCGACCGCATGGACTACCTGGCGCCGCTGATCTACAACTGCGCCTACGCCATGGCGGTCGAGAAGATGATGGGGATCGAGGTCACGGAGCGGTGCAAGGTGGTCCGGGTCATCTGTATGGAGCTGGACCGGATCTTCAGCCACCTCCTCTGGCTCGGCACCACGGCGATCGACGTCGGCGCGTTCACAGTCTTCCTGTACACGTTCCAGGAGCGTGAACGGATCTACACGCTCCACGAGAAGTTCACGGGCGCGCGCATTACGACGTCGTCGACGCGGATTGGCGGCATGATGGCCGATCTGCCGGAGGGGTGGACCGACGAGCTGCGGCATTTCCTGAACACCTTCCCCCGTACGCTCGACGAGGTCGAGACGCTCCTGACGAAGAACAACCTGTGGATCGGCCGCAACCGCGACGTCGGCGCGATCGACGCCGAGACCGCGATCAATTGCGGCTTCACGGGGCCGAACCTGCGGGCTGCGGGCGTGCCGTACGATGTCCGGAAAGACCGCCCCTACTACGACTACGAGACTTACGACTTCGACGTCCCGATCGGCGAACACGGCGACTGCTACGACCGCTACCTGGTGCGGATGGAGGAGATGCGCCAGAGCGTGCGCATCCTCCACCAGGCTCTGGACCGGCTGCCGGACGGACCGATCAACGTGGACGATCCGCGGGTGATCCTGCCGCCCAAGACCGACGCCATGAACGACATGGAGTCGATGATCCATCACTTC
>DATMSC010000152.1:0-1560 GCA_035565595.1 Longimicrobiales bacterium
GCTCGAGCGTGGCCTGCGAGGCGGTGCCACCGATGGGGACGCGGCGATAGAAGCACGTGTGGTGCCCCGTGTGGCAGGCGGCGCCATGGCCAGAAATGCGCACCTTGAGCCATACTGCGTCCTGGTCACAGTCCGTGCGAAGCTCGACGACGCGCAACACGTTGCCACTCTCCTCGCCCTTCTTCCAGATACGCTTGCGCGACCGGCTCCAGAAGTGCGCCTCGCCCGTCTCGATGGTGAGCGCCAGCGCCTCGTCGTTCATCCAGGCGAGCATCAGCACCTCGCCCGTGTCCGCATCGGTTGCAACAGCCGCGATGCCACCCGCCCCGTCGAAGCGAGGGGTCAAGCGGGAACCATTCTCGAGCTCGTCCGCGCTGCCGGGCGGAACGAACGTCTTGTCAGCCGCCATCGGATTACTCCTGACCCGCCGCCATCACGGCCGGCGATGCGCGTGCACCAGCCCGAGGAAACGGTCGCGATAGGCCGGATCGGTGTCGAACACGCCCACGAAACGCGTGGTGACGGTCGAGACGCCCTGCTGGTTGACTCCACGGGTCGACATGCACATATGCTCGGCCTCGACCAGAACGGCCACGCCGCGGGGGGCCAGATAGCGCTCGATGGCCTCGGCGATCTGGGCCGTCAGGTGCTCCTGCGTCTGCAGGCGCTTGGCGAAGATCTCGACGACCCGGGCGAGCTTCGAGAGCCCGACGACGCGGTCGCGCGGAAGGTAGGCGATATGGGCTACACCAATGAACGGCGCGATATGGTGCTCGCAATGGCTCTCGAGGCGCACGTCGCGCACCATCACCATGTCGTCGTAGCCACCGACATCGCCGAACGTCCGCGCCAGCGCCTCCGCGGGATCGAGCCCGTAGCCGCGGAACCACGACTCGTAGGCGGCCACTACGCGGCGTGGCGTGTCGAGCAGTCCCTCGCGGTCGGGGTCGTCCCCCGTCCAGGCAATCAATGTGCGTACCGCCGCCTCGGCTTCCTCACGGGTGGGACGATCCACCGGTGAGCGCCTCTCGCCGGCGGCGGCGGCCTTCTCGACGCGCTGGTCCATGGTCTTGGGTCTTTCCTCCGTGCAGCCCGGGCGGCCGACGATCGGGCTGCCCGCGCTCTTCAGGTTGATGCACCAGGAATTCCGGCCGGTTGCCGGGAGGCAACTTGCATTCCTGGCTCCGGAGCGCAATATCTGGCGCGAGGCCGTTGCTTCCGGCCCGGCTCCCGATCGGCATGCCCGTCACGGGAGCCGAACAGGGTTCGGCGTCTACTATGGGATGTCGGAGGGCGAAAGGGAAGGTATCCCCGAGCTTTCGTTGACCCGGCCTCTGAACCATCGCCGACGGCGCAACGATCCGCCCACCTCTCCAATGACTGGCCGGAGACGAGATACGAGATGACCGAGCTCAGCGCGCTCTACAACGACCGGATCATAGAGCTCGCCGCCGATATTCCTCCGGCGCGCCGCCTGGCGCATCCGGACGCGGCCGCCTCCGCCCATTCGAAGCTGTGTGGGTCCACGATCCAGGTCGAGCTGGCGCTCGACGGGGACGT
>DATMSC010000153.1:0-3228 GCA_035565595.1 Longimicrobiales bacterium
GCTCCGGCCCGGGGTGTCCGAGGAAGTGGCCCTGCGCCATGGCAACACCCATGGCGTGGAGCTGCTCGATGACTTCCGCGCGTTCTGCGTAGCCGCCGATCACGTCCTTGCCCAGTGCCCTGGCCAGCGTCGTGAGCGACCGCACGAGCTGGGTGCGCGTGCCGTCGGCATCCATGGCATTGACCAGCGGACTGTCCAGCTTGACGTAGTCAACGGGGAGTGCGCCGACACTGGCCAGCGATTCGTTCGATACGCCGAAGTGGTCGAGAACGAATCGGCAACCGAGCGCGCGTAGCTCGTGCATCGCCGCGGCCATCCCGGGAAGGTCGTCAGCGGATTTCGGACCATCCACTTCCAGGATGAGCCGGGCGACTACCGCTGCCGTCCGCTGGGCACGCCGGCGCATGAGCTCCATGAAATCGGCGTCCAGCAGCGTGGATCTCCCGAGATTCACGGCCATGCGCAGGTCGGGTGAGGCCTGAAGCAGGCGGAGCACGTTCTCGACTACCCAGCGATCCACTCGCTGCATGAGCCCCACGTTTTCGGCGTGCGTGATGAACGCTCGCGCCGGGATCACGTCGCCGTTGTCGTCGTGGAGTCGGAGCAGTACATCGAAGTGCGACAGCGTGCGGGTGTCGAGCCGGACGACAGGCTGGAAGTGCAGGAAGAAGTGGTCCTCTTCGAGCGCGGCGATGATCCGGTCCCGCCACTCCGCGGCCGCCTCCGTCAGCCCGTTCCCGCGGGGCTCAACGGCTTCGTTCGATTCGACGGCGCCAGCGGGTGCCGCGTAGAGCGTGGCCTCCGCCATTTCGAGTACGGCCCGGGCACTCTCGGTACCGTCCACCACGGCGATGCCGGTCCGCAAGCCGAAGTCTGTTTGCTGACCGCCCCATTCCATTGTTCCGATGGCGGCGCCCAGCCTTTCCACCGCCTTCGACGCGCCGCTCGGCGGCGTGCCCGGGAGGAGGGCCGCGAACTCGAAATCGCCGAGCCGGGCAAGGAAATCGGTCGGTCGCAGAGTCGTGGCCACCTTGCGCGCGACCTCTCGCGCGAGTGCGGCGGCGTCACTGGGCCTGAGCGATTCGGCCAGACTCGCCGCGCCGTCCACGTGCATGATCACCAGACTCGCCTCCGCATTGCCGGCAGCGGCCGCTGCAATCGCCTGCTGCAGCCGCTCCACGAGGCCTCGTTCATTCGGGAGCCCCGTGAGCGGATCACTCGCGACCAAACGCTCGACGTTCTCCTTCCTGCGGCGACGTTCTGAGACATCGCGCTGCACGAACAGCACGTAGGTCAGGTCGCCCTCTGCATTTCTGAAGGGCGTGACCGTCAGCTCGACATAGATCTTCGAGCCGTCCTTCCTTCGGCACTCCAGCTCGCCGCGCCACGGCTGGCCCCGTTCGATAGCGTCCCGCACTCCGGCATCGATTGCCGGATCCTGCGCACCGCAACCCCACATCCGATGAGTCCGGCCGAGAATCTCGGCCGGGTCGTATCCGGTCAGCTCGGTCCATGTGCGGTTGGCCCACTGGACGACGCCCTGACTATCCGTCAGGAAGGCGCCATCCGCCGACCGTTCCAGCGCCTCGAGCTGGGGAGCGACGCCGCTGCCATTGGTGTCCGGGAGCGGGACCGCCGGCTGGCCGGCGACCGCCACCTCGCCCAGGACCCGGGACGTTTCCTCCTGCGTTGTGAGACCTTTGGCGACCAGCTCGGCGGCGATCGTCGCGAGCGAACGCATCCCCGTCCGCTCCGCTGCGCGCTGCAGCTCATGGTGCAGCGCCCCTCGCCCCACCAGCTCATTGAACTCGGATGTCGCCTCGAGAACTTCCAGGAGTGGCAGCCGCCCGCGGTATCCTGTGCCACCGCACTGTTCGCATGCGGCACCATGACACGCGGCGCATTTCCGTCGTGCGAGCCTCTGCGCGATGATCCCGCGGAGACTCGCCGACAGGCTCTTCGAATCGAGCCCGAGGTCGCGCAGCCTGGTGATCACGCCCACCGCCGTCGTCGTGTGGAGTGTGGTGAGGACCAGGTGACCCGTGGTCGCCGCTTGGACAGCGATCTCGGCGGTTTCCAGATCGCGGATCTCGCCCAGGAGGATGATGTCCGGGTCCTGCCGCAGTATCGCCCTGAGCGCCGAGGCGAACGTCACTCCGCGGCGAGGCTGCACCTGGATCTGCGTGATCCCGGGTAGCGTACGCTCGATCGGGTCCTCCACCGTGACGATGTTCACGGTGCCCGTGTTCAGCTCGTTGAGTGCCGCATACAGCGTCGTTGTCTTTCCCGATCCGGTGGGGCCCGTCACCACGATGATGCCGTCGCGGTACGAGAGGAGGTGCTTGAGCTTGGCGAGTTCCGGCGGCTGGATGCCGAGCCGGTCGATCGTCTGCTCCAGGATCCCGCCAGCAAGCCGGATCACTGCCTTTTCCGCATCCTGCGTCGGAACGGTGGACAGTCGCACCTCGTAGGAGCGGCCATCCACCCGGATCCGCACACTGCCATCCTGCGGCCGCACCCGGTCCGCTATGTTGAGACGGCAAACGACCTTGTAACGCGAGATGACGCGATTCAGCGCGTTCAGCGGGATGTGCATGAACGGGCGGAGCATCCCGTCCACCCGGAATCGGACCACGCCCCGACCCTGATCCGGCGAGAGGTGCACGTCGCTGGCGTCCTGCCGGACCGCTTCACGCAGGATCAGGTTCGCGAGTCGGATCACCGGCTCCGAGCTGGCGTCGTCGAGGTCCACCGGCTGGATTTCCTCGTCCGGCTCCTCGATGTGAACGGCGTCGGGCGCGATCCTCGCCTGGCTGAGGAGCTCTTCCAGCTCGGGCTCCGCGGGCGATGCAGCTTCCAGGTTCAGCGCACGCGGCGTCGCAATCACGAATTCGATGCGTCGCCTCGCGGCGAAGCGTAGTGCCTGCTCCGCGTCGGCATCCAGCGGATTCGCAGTCGCGACGGTGATTTGCTGCGAGTCGTTCCCCACGACGCGCACGCCGTAGCGCTCCAGCAGCGACTCCGGGATCGAGTGACTCACTTCCGCAGAGAGGGCCTCGTCCGTGGCCACCTCCATTCGGAGGTAGCGGGCGAGCTCCCTCGCCAGCTCGTTTTCGGTGATCCCGGCGGCCGCACAGACCTGGCGCCACGCCGCCACGACCGACGTCGACGCCGGTACCGAGATCGACTCACAACCCCTCAGTCCGATTTCGCGGGCCACGCGCAGCA
>DATMSC010000154.1:0-2105 GCA_035565595.1 Longimicrobiales bacterium
CCGATGACGTGCGCGAGCGGCTCGACTACGAGCTGAGCGTGATCACCAACCCGCGGGCCGACTATTCCGGCTACTTCCTGATCACCCAGGACTTCATCAACTGGGCGAAATCGCAGGGGATCCCGGTGGGTCCGGGTCGAGGCTCCGCCGCCGGCTCGCTCGTGGCCTACGTCCTCGGTATCACGGATGCCGATCCGCTGAAGTTCGATCTCCTCTTCGAGCGCTTCCTGAACCCGGACCGCGTCTCGATGCCGGACATCGACGTGGACTTCTGCTTCGAGCGGCGCGGCGAGGTGATCGACTACGTTCGCCGGAAATACGGCGAGGACTCGGTCGGCCAGATCATCACGTTCGGCACGATGAAGTCCCGGGCGGTGATCAAAGACGTCGGGCGTACGCTCGGCTTCGAGCCGGCCGAGACCGACAGGCTGGCCAAGCTGGTGCCCAACGCGCCGGGCTCCGCGATGACCGTCGCGGAGGCGGTCGAGAAGATCCCGGACCTGAAGGAGCTGTACGCGTCGGACCCGCGTACCCGGCAGCTCCTCGACTACGCGATGGCGCTGGAGGGCCTTTCGCGGCACGCCAGCGTCCACGCTGCCGGCGTCGTCATCGCGCCCGGCCCGCTCGAGGAGTACGTCCCGATCTGTACGCAGCCCTCCAGGGGGGCCGGCGGGCGGGGCCGGAACGGCGACGGCGATGGCGGAGACCGCCCGGCGAGTGACGGCAACATCGTCGTCACGCAGTGGGACATGATCGCGCTCGAACAGGCCGGGATGCTCAAGATGGACTTCCTGGGCCTGAAGACGCTGACGGTCATCTACGACGCGGTGCGCTGGATCCGGGTTCGGCACGGCGACCTCAGACATCCGGAGACGGGCGAGGTCTACGCGCGCATCGAAGACGTCCCGCTGGACGACCCCGCGGTCTACGAGATGCTCGCGCGCGGCGGCACGTCCGGCGTGTTCCAGTTCGAATCGACGCTGGCGACGGACAAGCTGCGCGCCATGCGCTGCGACCGATTCGAAGACCTCGTCGCAACCAACGCGCTGATCCGGCCGGGTCCGCTCGACAGCGGGATGACCGACGTCTTCATCCGGCGCAAGCTGGGTCGCGAGCCGATACGCTACCCCGCGCCGCAGCTCGCCGAGCTGCTCGAGCCTACCTACGGCGTCATCACCTACCAGGAGCAGGTGATGCGCATCGCGCAGGTGCTGGCCGGTTTCACGCTGGCCGAAGCGGACGTGCTGCGTAAGGCGGTCGGCAAGAAGGACGCAGAGCTGATCCGGAGCGAGGTCGGCCGCTTCGTCGAACGCGCCGTGGAGAAGGGTCTGGACAGAAAGACCGCCGAGGACATTGGCGAACAGATCGTCACCTTCGGCCGGTACGGTTTCAACCGCTCGCACTCGCTCGCCTACGCGCTGCTCAGCTATCAGACCGCGTGGCTCAAGCGGCACTACCCCGCGGAGTTCATGGCGGCGCTGCTATCGTCGGTCGTGGACAGGACCGACGACGTCGTGAAGTACATCGCCGAATGCCGCGAGCTGGGCCGCTACAACCCGAAGCTGCCGCACGGCATTCGCGTGCTCCCGCCGGACGTGAACGAGTCAGGTTGGAAGTTCACGCCCGTCGGCGATTCGGAGATCCGTTTCGGCCTGGGCGCCATCCGTGGTCTGGGTGAGGCCGCGGCGGGCTCTATCGTCGCGGCCAGGGAGGCGGACGGCCCCTTCACCAGCCTGTTCAACCTCGCGGAGCGCTCGGACCTCCGGACCGTGACGCGACGCGCGATCGAGGCGCTGATACAGGCCGGCGCGTGCGACGCGTTCGGCCACCGGGCACAGCTCATGGCCGGACTCGATTCCGTGATCGGCGAAGCACAGCTCAGGATGGGCGAGCGCTCGACGGGTCAGGCCTCCCTCTTCGACCTCCCCGGCGCCGACGCCACGACCGCGGCCGTCGCCCGGGAGCCGGCGCTCCCCACCATCGAACCGTGGACCGAAACGGAACGCCTTGCGCGCGAGAAGGAGACGCTCGGATTCTTCATCAGCGGGCACCCGCTCGAGAAGTTCAGGGAGGACGTGCGCCTCTATGAACGGGTCACGACCGCG
>DATMSC010000155.1:0-6018 GCA_035565595.1 Longimicrobiales bacterium
GAGAGCGTCGCCGGATCCACGCGCTCACGGTCGTAGGCGATGATCCTCGCCCGCTGCGTCAGACCGAACCAGTAGCCGTCGCGGTCACGGAGGTGCTCCGGCACGTTCGCCTCGAGCGTCGCCGACTGCACCGGCTGCAGCAGCCCCAGCTCCTTCGCGCGGTGCAGCCGGCCGGCATCCACAGTGATCAGGATGTCCGCCGGCGACGCCGCCCCCTCGTTCTGGAGCCGCGTGATCAGCTCGTCCGCCGACGCAGTGATCACGTTCACCTCGATCCCCGTCGCTTCAGTGAAGCGGCGGAAGATCTCGGTGTCCGTGTCGTAGTGGCGGTGCGAATAGACGTTGACGACCTGCGTCCCGGCCGTGGCGCCGCCCGCGCTGTCCTGCTGCGGGGCGCACGCGGCAATGGCGGCGGCGAGTGCGATCGCCGGATATCGAATGGCTCTCATCGTGTGACTCTCACTCCGATCTGGAGCGTACGCGGCAGTCCCGGCCGCAGCCCGGCAGGCCGGCGAGCCACCACGTACTCGGAATTCGCAAGGTTCTCCACGCCCGCGTAGATCGACGCGGAGGTCCCGCCGATCGGCAGGGCGTATTCGGCGTTCGCGCCGAGTACGAAAAACGCGTCGGTGCTCTCCTCTTCGAGGATCTCGCCCTGCCCGGCAGCGGTGCGCGCCGCCGAGGTGTACGTGGCGGTGAGCTGCCCGCGCCAGCGACCCTTCTCGACGCCGCCACGGAGGAAGAGCTGGTGCGCGGGGATGTACGGCAGCTCGTCGCCCTTCTCAACCGTACCCCACGGCTCGTACGCGCTCTCGAACGACGTCTGGAAGGTGGCGCGCGTGAAGGTGTAGCTCGCGTGGACCGGCACGCTCCAGCCGCTCACCGAGCGGGCGGCCAGATCGCGGTCCGCGGTGACCTCGACGCCCCACGCCTGGACGGCGCCGCCGTTGTACAGGTCGCCGGAACCCGACGTGCCGCTCGACGCCGTCTCGGCACCCAGAACGTTCGTGTAGTCGCTGAAGTAGCCGACCGCCTGCACACGCGTCGCCACGCCCGTGAACGACGCGCCCAGCTCGTAGTTCGTGCTCGACTCCGGCTCCGTGTCGGCATTCGCGCCAGGGCCCGGAGGCGCGAAACCCCTGTGCACGCCGCCGAAGATCCGGAACCCGCCGCCCGCGTCGTACGTCGCGCCGACACCCGGGATCCAGACGTCGACACCGTTCTCCCGCGTGGCCGTGGGCTCGTTCCTGACTGCATCGCCGGAAGCGTAATCCCGGCGGACGAAGTCGATGTTCTCGTAGCGCACGCCCGGCACCACCGTGAGCGCGCCGAGCTGGAGCCGGTCCTCCACGTAGAACGACCACGCCGAGGCGTCCGCCACGCGGTTCGTCTGCGAGCCGGGTGTGCCGCTCGACGTCAACACCATCCGGCCGCTCCGCATGGCGTAGCCGTCGTCGTGCTGGAAGCGATCTTCCTGGTCTTCGTGGTACCGGAACCCGACCTCCACCTCGTGCGGCACGCCGACGGACAACCTGGCACCCACCGCGGCCTGGATCCCGCGCGAGAAGTATTCGCGATTGTTGGCACGCACCCTCAGCGCGTTGTCGGCGCTCTCACCGCCCCGCAGCACCGCCACCGCGTCCGCGTTCGCATCCGGGTCGCTGAGGACCGACGCCAGCGACCGGCCCATCACACTGTCCAGCTTGTACCAGTTGCGGGCGAAGTGGTTGTAGTAGGCAGTCGTGGTTACGTCCAGCCAGCGCGTCGGCTGCGCGAAGTGGCGGAGCTGGAGCTGGAAGTGGTCGGCGTTCATGACGTCCTGCGCCGACGCCGCGTACCGGCGCAGCGGGTTCTCCTCGAAGTCCGATGCCGTGAGACCGAGATACGTCTCGTCGGAGCGCTGGTCGTAATACCCGACCTTCAGCTCGAGCTCCTGGTAGCGGGGCTGCCCCAACCGCGAATTCACCCGCAGCTTGCCGACGTAATCCTGAATGTTGAAGCCGGTGGTACCGCCGTTGTCCAGCTCCTTGAACCCGTCGGTCGCGATCTGGTACGTCTCGAGCAACCACCCGAAATGGTCGCCGGAGCCGCCCGCCCGCACCGTCGCCCGGCGAGTGGCGTTCGTGCCCGCCGCGGCGTCCACCGTCACCGAGAAGTCGGACGGAATGGTCGTCGAGACCAGGTTCAGCGCGCCGCCGATCGTCTGCGGACCGTAGCGGATCTGACTGGATCCCTTCCGAACCTCGATCACCTCCATCCGGGCCGCAACCGGGAAGTAATACGCGGCCGGCGCGGCGTAGGGCGCCGGCGCGATCAGCACGCCGTCCTCCATGAGCGTCACGTTCGCGCTCCGATCGGAGCCGGTCCCGCGCATGCCGATGTTCGGACGGAGCCCGTAGCCGTCCTCCTCCTGCGAGTGCAGGCCAGGCACCTCGCGGAGGAGGGCGTGGACGTCACCGTACATCAGCCGCCGGTTCGTGATCGTCTCCACGCTGATCGCCTGCGCCGAACCCGTCAGCACCGACGAGCTCCGGCCGCTACCAACGAGCCTCGTTCGGTCCATGTACACCAGAATCGGCTCGAGCCCGAGCGGTGCGTTGACCAGCGACAGCGTGCGGTCGTGCACGCCGGGACCGTCCAGCTCGACCGTCCGCTCCAGCACGTGCCGGCCGATCATGCTCAGCCGGACCGTGTACGTGCCCGGCGCAAGATCGGCGAACTCGAAAGCGCCCGCCGCGTCCGTCCGTACCGACCGGCGCAACTCGACCAGCTCCACCAGCACGCCCGGCAGAGCAGCGCTACCCTCCTCTCCGATTACCACACCCCGCAACACCGCCCGCCCGCTCTCCTGCGCCGCCAGCGGCCCAGCAAAACCGCCGATCAGCAATACCGCCATCGCCACAACCGCAGCGACCTCCCGCACGCTCCACCGCCTCAACCGCATCCCACCACTCCTTCCGCTCCTACGGTCCGCATCGCTCTCCTGCCGTATCCCGCCCTGCGGGCATTGAGATTGAAATCCGTTCTCATTTACTCACCCGACGCCACGGTTGTCAAGGGGCAGGTGTCGCGTACGGGGTCCGCGGGATGCGGACGAAGCTTGCCGGGCGGGAAGTGGGGCGGGTAAGTTGGGCCGTCTGCCACGGGCGTCCCACCTCCGCGGGGGCGCCGGCTGGCGTGCAGGCGGGCGCACCGTGGGCCTCGGGAGGCCGGTAGCGGTGCGGAAGCCGCTATCCCGTGCCGATGGGCCGGCAGGCGCTGGCGGGTCCGGCCCGGCGACGGAGCACACACTGGCATATTGCGCCACCCACAGCCAAAAAGGTTCTGGACATGGTGAATCCTGGCGAGTCCGCGTCGTCGCGCGGCGCGGTGTCGGCTTTCATCCGTCACCACTTCCGGCACTTCAACGCCGCCGCCCTGGTCGACGCGGCGGAGGCATACCGGGCCCACCTGGACAACGGCGGGAAGATGCTCATTACGCTCGCGGGCGCGATGAGCACGGCGGAGCTGGGGCTCACGCTCGCGGAGCTGATCCGGTGGGACCTGGTGCACGCCATTTCATGTACGGGCGCGAACCTGGAAGAGGACGTATTCAACCTCGTCGCGCACGACCACTACGTCCGGGTTCCGAACTACCGGGACCTCACGCCGGCGGACGAGAAGGCACTTCTGGATCGCCACCTGAACCGGGTCACCGACACGTGCATCCCGGAGATGGAGGCGATGCGGCGCATCGAGTCGGCGGTGCTGGAGGAATGGATGGCTGCCGACCAGGCTGGCGAGCGCTACTTCCCCCACGAGTTCATGTACCGCGTCATCCGGAGCGGGAAGCTGGAGAACGAGTACCAGATCGACCCGCGCGATTCGTGGATGGTCGCCGCTGCGGAGAAGAACCTGCCGATCTTCGTGCCCGGGTGGGAGGACTCCACGCTGGGAAACATGTACGCCAGTCACTGCATCAGCGGCGACATCAAGAACGTGCACACGGTCCGCACCGGCATCGAGTACATGGTCTGGCTGGCCGACTGGTACACGACGACGTCAGCCGAGTCGTCGATCGGCTTCTTCCAGATCGGCGGCGGGATCGCCGGCGACTTCCCGATCTGCGTGGTGCCGATGCTGCACCAGGACCTACGCCGCGAGGACGTCCCCCTCTGGGGTTATTTCTGCCAGATCAGCGACAGCACGACCAGCTACGGCTCATACTCCGGCGCGGTCCCCAACGAGAAGATCACCTGGGGCAAGCTCGGCGAGCACACACCGAAGTTCATCATCGAGTCCGACGCCACGATCGTGGCGCCCCTCATCTTTGCGATGCTGCTCGGCTATTGAAGGCACCCTCGAAAACGGCATAGGGCTGGGGCTGAGGCCAGGGCTAATGCGATTCCGGTGCGTCCAGCGTTCGCGGCGCGCGGATACCGCCTGGCGCGTTGTTTCGCCGGTGTAGGGGCGGACCGGAGTGTCCGCCCTGGCGGGCCAGACCAAACCATCCGGGTGGTGCCGAGAAACGGATCGGGCTCGGGATGGTCAGGCAAGGTACTGTCGTAGGGGCGGACCGGAGTGTCCGCCCTGGCTGGCCAGACCAAACCGTCCGGGTGGTGCCGAGATACGGCTCGGGCTCGGGCTCGGGCGCGGGCGCGGGCTCGGGATGGTCAGGCAAGGTACCGTCGTAGGGGCGGACCGGTGTGCCCGCCCTGGCTGGCCAGACCAAACCATCCGGGTGGTGCCGAGAAACGGACCGGGCTCGGAGAACCGGTACCGGAAAAACCACCGCGAACCCACTAGCCCTGGCCTTAGCCCCAGCCTTAGCCCTATGCCGTTCCGCACGGATCTTGCCTCGCCTGCGCGACGCCATGCCAGAAACAAGGATCGGCGTCTCGGGGTGGAGCTACGACGCGTGGGCCGGCGAGTTCTTCCCGCCGGGGCTGCCGAAATCGGCGCGGCTCCACTACGCCAGCCGCCAGTTCAACTCGATCGAGATCAACGGCTCTTTCTATTCGCTCCTCACGCCGCGCGCGTACCGCAGACACCGGGAGGTCACGCCACCCGGTTTTCTCTTTTCGGTCAAGGGTAGCCAGTACATCACGCATTCCAGGAAGCTGGTGGACGCGCGTGTCCCCCTCGCCAATTTCCTCGCATCCGGAGTATTGAGGCTGGAGGAGAAGCTCGGTCCGATCCTCTGGCAGTTTCCAGCGGTCAGATTCGATCACGACCGCCTGCGCGCGTTCCTGGCGCTGCTTCCGCGGGACACGGAGGCGGCGGGGCGGCTCGCGCGCCGTCACGACGAACGCGTCACCGGCCGCGCGTCCATGAAGGTCGACGCGCTGCGGCCGATCCGCCACGCCGTCGAATTCCGTCACGAGAGCTTCTTCACGGACGACGTTGTGGAAATGCTCCGCGAGCACGACGTCGCGCTGGTCGCGTCCCACAGCGGGAGCTGGCCGTATGCGGAAGAGGTGACCGCCAGTTTCGTGTACCTCCGGCTCCACGGCGCACCGCGCAGCTACGCCAGCGCGTACGGACGCGCACGGCTCGAGCGCTGGGCGGACAAGATCCGAGCGTGGGCCAGTGGCAGTGAACCCGCTGATGCCGCCAGGATCACGAGTGGCGCCCCGCCGCGGCAGGCGAGGGATGTATTCGTCTACTTCGACAACGACCAGTTCGCCCACGCCCCCCGGGACGCGCGCCTGCTCATGGAGATCCTCGGGGTCGAAGCGTTGGCGGATCGGCCAGAATGAGAGCCGGGCGGACCCGGCGCTCGGCAGCGATCTGGTACGCCCGCTCCGCAATGATTGCGACGATGTGCGAGTCTGTTGGACGACGCTGCAGGTGGCGAGCCGCCCCGTCTGTCAGGCGCTACCGCAGCGCGCCCGTCGAGACGTGGTAGGGCCGAATCACCTCGTACCATAGCGGGAGCGTGGTGCGGAACGACGACGCGTATTGCTCGCGCCCCAGATCGTAGACGGTCGTGGAGCCTCGCCCCCTCGAGTAGTTGCGGTATCCGTGCTCGAGCTTGTA
>DATMSC010000156.1:0-16083 GCA_035565595.1 Longimicrobiales bacterium
GTGGCGGCCGGAGGGCTCGCCACGGGCGAGACGGAGAGCGCCGTCCCGGCGGAGAGGGCGCCCGTCGGTACCTGAATGCGCACCGCGCCGTTCGCCGCCGTGACCTGCCCGCCGGCGGCGCCGACGAAGCCGCCGTCGTTCACCGTGATCGTCGCCGACCCGCTCTTCCCTTCGCTCGTGGCTGTGATGGTCGCCTTCCCCGGAGCGACGGCGGTGATGGTTGCCGCCGCGCCGTTCCCTGTCACCGTGACGATGCCAGACGCGCTCGTCGTCCACGTCACGGTGTGACCCGTCAGCGCGTTTCCGGCCGCGTTCCGCACCGTCGCCGTCAGGTCCGCGGTCTGTTGCGGCACGAGTGGCACCAGGTTGGGCGTGACTGCAACGGTCGCGACCTCATCCGAATCGTCCGGACCGTTCGGCCCGGCGGCACCATCGCCGCAACCGGTAATGGTCAGTGCGAAAAGGAGGAAAATAGATACGATGTTGTGGCGCCCGAGCGGGTGAACCGGCAGCCAGCGCACGGTATACCTCCGGCATTTGCCCGAGGGCCATGCGTTTCCCAGCCGTCGGGGGAATGTGAAATGAAGCCGCGAAGCGGGCGCCAAGCTAGGGGCGCCTTTTCGTTCTGTCAAGCGGCATTGCGGAACTGCATGGCGCCGTCGTTCCAACCATTTTCGCCCGTCCGTTCGAAAACTTCGCGCGGCGCTTTTCTGGGCCGTTCCCGCCCGACTGCGGGCGGCCACGACGCTGTAGGGGCGCACCGGCGTGTGCGCCCGTGCCTGGGTGTCGACCCATCCAACCAGGGGCGGACCCGTCGGTCCGCCCGTGCATGGTAGCATCCGTGGCCCGAGATCCGTCGAACGGCACTGTCGCACAACGTCATTGACAGTCTCCGGGTCGCGCTTCAACAGTCGCATGTGTCCTGCTGCGCCGGGCGCGCTCCTGCGTCCACGGCTTTACGTTCCACAGCACGGGGGCACCTTTGAGACCTCGCCCGTGGAGCCGCCTCAGCGCACGCCGCGTCCTCACCGTGCTCGCCCCACTCCTCCTCGCCGGGTGCGGCGACGACGTCGGCAAACTGCTCAGCCGGGTGATGGCTCGCCCAACGGGAACGAGCTGAGCGCCGACGGGCAGGCTGCAGGAATACGATGATCGGGTTGGACGGGTCGCCCCGGGTTTCCAGGTGGAAGCGGGGGGCGTTCAGCTCGATGGCCGGCAGGGTGGGGTCCTCCATGACCGTACGCGGCACCAGGTTGCCGGGCTCGTCGGGCGCCAGTGTGTCGCACGCCGTGGGCAGGAGCGCAACGTGCAGCGCCGCTTCGAGATCGATCGCGGCGTACTTTTCGGGATCGAGCCTTGGGAAATCCCCGATGCTTCGAAAAAATCGCATGCAGAGATTCAGACGCGGTACAGCAGCCGGCATCTCAGAGCGGAAGTCGTTGAGGTTGAATCGAACGCATGCCGCGACCGAGGAAGCTACGGACCGTTCGAAATCCTTCAAAACTTCCAGCGACTTGCGCATCTTGGTCGCGTAGTCGTCGGCGGATACAGGCGCGAGCGACCGCCACCGGCGCTCCTTCAAAAGGACACCAACCGCGTAATCGCCTAGTGCGTCGCCATACTGCCGCTCTGCGCCGACTGAAGGCAATAGCCCCTCGAAACGGGTGATATCGGCGTGTTGGATACCCTCTCTCGCGAGATTTCGTATGAATGCTTCGTCGATTTCGTCGAGCGTTGCAGGATCCGGAATGCTGAATGTGATTCGATACTCAGCGACGGCGCCAGACCGACGATCTTGGACCCGAACGTCAAAGATGCCGGTAGTGCATGATGCCAGCTCGACAGCCAGCACGTGGGGTTCGATCTTTCGCCACTCACCGTGATTCACGCGGATTCGAGCGTCGGTGCCCCCGTCGAGCCAGATGTCCTCCGGTAGGATATGTTTCCGAACGGTAATCTCTTTCGGGCGATGGAGGAGCCGATACACAGGACAGGCATCGCAATGTCGTGAGTCTCGGCTTCGTGGCGGTCTCGATCAGCGCGCGTATGGAATCTGGCGCTGCAAAACGAGCACCGGACGCCGGGATAGGTGCTCGCGGCCACGGAATGGACCGCCCAGCCCAGTACCTGTCAATATCGTTCTCCAATATCCATCCTACTGTTGGCATCAGGGTCCTCGTCGATCACGTACCAACGGAAATGTTGGGTGTCTCTCTGAAGCGCCGCCTATTGGCAAAGTGGTTGTGAAGCACGGCAGTTAGTGTTCGTATCACCCACCCGCCGGATATTCGCGCGCTTTGTGCGCTTCCGAACATGCTGAACTGGCAATCACCCAAGTAGTCGCTTCGCGAATCTGGTCACCGTTGTGCAGCCCCTTAGGGAGGCGCGGCTGGAGTAGCGCCCCCCCACCCCCTCCACCACCCCTCTCCACCCCGCCGTCGTCGTCGGGACCCACGGCACCCCTGCCTCCGCACAGGCCGGTCGCAAGCGGTGCTGTACCTCGTGCCCCGATTTCTGGAGGAGATATAGCACGATGTCGTAATGCTTCTGCCGGATTCGTTCGGCGAAAGCAGCCAGGTCGTCGCCTTCGTCGCGGTAGTGCTCGGCCCAATCGACCTCCGCGCCGGTCAGCTCGCGGAGCCGCTCCACCCACTCCGGGTTGCGCCGGCCCCCGGCGATCAGGATTCGTCGGTTCAGATATCGGGCGTGCAGCGATTCACGGAGTCTCGCCTCGTCATCCCGCCGCCACTCCACCAGCTCCTCGACGCTTTCCCATGCCCGGCGCACTGCGGCGACGGCGTCGGCGAGCCACGATGGCATGGGAGCTACGGGCCCGGTTTCAGGAGCGCCGTTGGCTTCCGCACCGGTCAGAGTACCAGGTCGGGCGGCCGGTACCGATCCGATCGCCGCCCCGACAACGGGGCGGGCGAACGCGCTTCCCCCTACGGCCGTGCGGGCAGGTCCACCGCTACCGGCGCCATCCGTGGCTGCTCCGTGGAAAGCGGTCGATGCCCAGAGTCCCACCGCCCGCTCCACAGCCCGGGTCGCAGCATCGAGGTCGCCGGTGGTGCATGCGGCGTACGCCAGCTCGACCATGACTCCGGCGGCGGTGACGGGATCCCGTCGCCGCTCGAGCCGGTCCGCGACCCGGTGGTACAGCCGGTCGCGCTCGGGGCGACTCAGCGCAGAGGATGCCTGGCGGAGCAGCGGCATCGCCTCGTCGAGTCGGTCCTGCTCGATCAGGTTTCCGATTCTGCGGCCAGTCTCGTCCAGCAGCCCGGTCGCACCGTCCGGGAGACCGCCTGCCGCCGCCAGCTCGACCAGCGCATCGACGATGACGGAATCCGCGAGACGCAGCTCGTGCCGGCGGCTGTCCAGGAAGGTATACGCCCACTCCGCGTCGCCCGTTACCAGGAAGAGGTTTCGAGCGGTTTCCGCGATGGCGTCCGGCGATTCCAGGCGCGAGGCTGCCCGGCTCACGACCTCGCGGAGCTGCTCCGCCGGAAGCTCACCCACCAGCGATGGGATCAGGCGCGCGAGGGCGTTGGGGGAAAGACCGTCCAGCGCCTCGACGAAGCGGGTGAATCGCCCTTCCGCCGTGAGGTCGAGCGTCAGGACCCGCTGGAGCAGACCCACCCCGCCGTCCCGCTCCGCATGCAATCGGAACAGCAGGAAGCGCGCGTCGTTCCCCATGATCTCCGGATCCAGGCCGCGGAGCACGTTCCACGCGCCCTCGACGTCGCCCGTCGCATGGAGCAGGAGCGCCCGTCGCTCAGCCAGCCGCTGCTCGCCCGGAAGCAACGGGTCGAACGCGTCCAGCACGTCCAGCGCGTCAGCCGGCTCCATGCGCGCGTTTCGCATGACCACGTCGTAGACGCGCAGAAGCGCCTTGCGGCTGGCCAATGCTTGGGCGTCGGAGCCGGCCTCCGAAACCGGCGGCGACAAAGCTGGCGCCTCTTCGTACGTCCTGGCCGCAGCATGTGAGGCGGCGTCGTCGTGCGCGAGCCGGACCACGCCTCGTGCCCCGGATCCCAACCGTAGCGTGATCGACGTGTGCTCCGACGGCGTCGGCCCGATCTCCACCGTGAGCGTGGGATCGTCGCCGATGACCTCGAACGGTACTTCCAGCTCGCCAACCGCCGGGAATCGCTCCGGAACGTCGACCCGAACGGCGTGCTCCGCGGCAAGGACCCGCAGCGTGTGGCGGGCGACGTCGCTTTCCGACAGATGCGGGTTGTGGAACGCGATCACGAGCGCCGCCCGAGTCCCCGGCGCGAGTGGAACCCGCCGGGCGACATACAGCTCGCCGTCGACCCGAAGCCCGACGGGTCGGAAGAACACGCTCCCGTGATACGCGCGATCCTCGCCGGCCCCGGACATGGCCAGGACGCCATCCACCGCGCGTCGCCACCCTTCGTCTTCCCGCTCACCGAAATACGGGGTGAGCATTACGTCTTCCTGCGGAGCGGCGACGAACCGGTTCCCGGGCATACCCCCGGGATCTGCGGCCTTCAACAGTTCCGCGAACCCGACGGGATCCAGCGACTCCGCCCCGATCCAGTTCCCGAGCACCACCCGGAGCCGGAGCATCAGCTCGTCCCACGACGCCTCCAGCACCTCGGCGGCCCGCACGGGCACGAAATGGGTGTACGGCCGGTCCGTGAAGACGAGCCGCACCCTGGCGCCCGCGGGAATCGCGTCCTGCGCCTGGAGCGCCGGCGCCACCCACGTGCGGTTGTACGACACGTCCACGACCGACCCGCGCTCCGCCGCCAGCAGCGCCAGGTTCTCCTTCCGGTACAGCGGACGCCTCGCCGCCTTGAAGAGATAGATGACCCGTTCAGACATGCTCGGACGCCCGAAAACGACAGGCCCGCGCACGACGATGATTTCGCCGTGCGTGAGCTCCAGCCCGCGTCGACCGGTGGTGACTGCCGCTGTCCCGGGACGCTTTGAAAACGAACGGGTGGCGGCGCACCGGCGCGCCGCCACATCATAGCCAGGGGTACTGACAGCGAGCCCCGGAGGCTCCGGGGCGGGCTCGCGATTTTTCGAATTGTGAAAAGGATAGTGGTTGGAATCGGGCGTGGCAAGACGACCTGGTCAGCCGCTGGCCTTCGATCGAGAATCAGGAAATGTGGTGCTTCAGGGGGTGGTACGACCCACCACCACCCCTCAATCCACAGTGAACCCGATCCTCGCCCCGAACAGCGGGTCGGTGCCCTCCTCGCTCGTGAATGACCCGTAGCTGGCGAAAAACACGCGCCCGAGATTCAGCCCCAGGCCGACGGTGGCGCCGAAATGGTTGGAGTTGCGCTCGGTCGTCTCATCCATGAGCTCGTTCTTCGACCGGAGATACGTGAATCCGGGGGCGCCGAAAATCGCGAGCGAGGCGCCGTTCGACATCGGCACGTTGATGCCCACGCCGACTCCGGCGGTGCCGCTCAGGAGACGATAGCCGGCTGACTCGCCGAGGACCGCGTCGCTCCACCACCCGTAACTCCCCGAGACGAAAGGGCAGGCAGCGAACTGACTCCCGGCCGCCAGGACGTAAGCAACGCTGGCGCCGAGCTCGGTCACGTTCTGCGGAACCCCGTCAATATCGGCCTGGCCTACGCTGGCGGACCAGGCCAACCTGTCGGCCCTGTAGCTGTTCACGCCCAGCCAGAAGCCCTTTTCCCCGGTGGTGTACCTCACGCCGCCCCCGGCGGCGAAATTACCGATTTCGATCGGTGCACCCATGCAGCTCTGCGCCTCGGCGGCCCGGGCAACGGCAAGGAGACAGACTACCAGCGCCAGCGTTCTCATTCGTCCTCGCATGTGCAGCTTGTGGGCGGCCGCGGGCCAGCGGGATCAGCACGGCGATCACGTCAGGCACGTGGCCAATTTCCACAATGTATGGAGGAGGGCGGCGACGCCCCCCGCTGTTGCGACCAGGGAGGAAAGATCAGGGTCCGCGCACCGCTGCGGCAAGTATTGCGCCCTCGAAGCACGCTGCCGGGTGTCGCGCCGTGAAGGCGGCATGCACGCTGCCGCGGCCCGCGAGGAATGCAGCCCCGTGTGACTCCGCCAGACAGGCCTCGCCGCTCAATTGACGACCACCCCGACGTGCGCACCTACGACGGTGCTCGTGCGTTCGTCCGTGCTGAAGGAGCCGTAGCCCGTCACGATGAGGCGGCCCACGTTCACACCGGCGCCGATCGTGCCTCCAACGTAGAGGCCCATGTCCTCGACGACGATGCCCGGCACGCTCCTCCAGCCGTACGACACGCGGGGAACGCCAAACACCGTATACGTGCGACCACTTCCCGTCTGGCCGAGGTATCCCACTCCGAACATGAAATCCGCGTCAGCGAACTGGGAGGCATCCCGGCCGTCTCCATTCTTGTCCTGCCAGGAGTAGGTGACACCGAAATGCGGACACGCTGAGATTCTGCCGGGGGGCGTGACGGTGATGCCCATGTGGGCTCTGCCTTCCATCCCTCTCCGGGAGGCGTCGTCGAAGCTGAGCAGCCCGCCCCTGACCGCCCAGCCCAGCCTGTTGAAGTGGTAGCCTGCCAGACCCGCTGAAAGCGTCCTGACGCCTTCGGCCATACTCGCCCCACCGATGACGGCGATGCTTCCGATCGGCATCGGTGTGCCCATGCAGCTCTGGGCTTTTGCAACTCGTGCCACGGCCAGCAGGCAGATCACGAGCGCCAGTGTTCTCATTCGCTCCTCACGTGTGACGGGGTGGTCAGCGCCGCGCGCGCCCCGGCCGAAAGAGCGCACCCGGCTGCGCAGTTTGCCAGGGCCCATGTTCTGACGGACCTGGCCGGCGGCACTCGATCGGACCTGCCCGTCCTGACGCCGCATCGCCGGTAGCCGCGGGAGTGCCCCTGCTTCCCGCGAGACGCCCCGACGACGGACGCGTGGACTCCAGGCAGACGCCAAGTAATGTGAGACGATTCAATGCACCGGAAAGAGACACTCTGCTCCGATTCGGCGGCGTTCCCGGTGTACGTCACGGTTCCTGACACGGCGCCTGCTCACCACGGCCGTACGGGACGTTGCCGGGCGCGGGCAGTACCTGTCCGGCCGGGTGGTGATGACGTGAGCAATGCCTGGTGCACTCGAGCCCGAGAACCATGGGCACGGGGCGCTCGGTTTCGACACTTGCCCGCACCCGTCGTTTGACACCCGGCACGCTTCCGTTGATATTCCGCGGCCCTTTCCCGGCCGGGTAGCCGTGGTGGACGGACCTTCGAGGCGGAATCGCCCGGCAGCTCTCACATTCTGACAGGAAGAGAATTCATGTCCTTTCGTGTAGCCCGGCAGGCGGCGGTGTCCCTGATGGTCGCATTCGGCGTGGCGGCGTGCGGAGGTGATGCTACGGGACCAGACGGGGCGGTCAGGGCACGGGGACGATCACCGCGACGGTCGGCGGTCAGAACTTCAACGCATCGCTCGCCACCGCGGCGACCTACACGGAGAATGCGCAGGTAGGTGGTGTGCTCTCCTTCGCCGGTACCGAGACGACGGGCGCCGGCAGTACGCGCCAGCTCAACGTCACGATATCCGGAATCAACGGACCCGGTACGTACAATGTCGGGCAGGGCACATCGAGCATCGTCGTCTACGTGGAGGCCACGCTGACGGGAGGTGGTGTCACGACCGCGACCTGGACTTCGACGCTCCTGGCGGGGGCCGGCACCGTGACGATCACGGAGATTTCGTCGAACCGCGCCGTGGGCACCTTCCAGTTCACGCTCGTGCCCTCGGATCAGGGCGCCGTGGGCAACAAGAGCGTGACCAGCGGCAAGTTCAACGTCGCGATCCAGTCCAACTGATCACAGGCCTGATCGCGACGTTTCGACGGCGGGGATCGTGGTGCTTCCGGACGGGGGACGTGAATCCTGCGCCGTCGGCACGCTCGGGTAGAAAGAGGGCAGCCGAGCGCACCGGCTGCCCTCCCACCAATCGGGGTCGCCCGCCCGACTCGATTGAGCACGGATCCCGGACTTCGCGCGGAATGCCGCGTGCGAACATCCTTCCCCGGCGGACCTGCTGAATCCGGTGTCGCCCGCGCTCCCGGGGCAGATCGGCGCCGACAGTATCTGTTGTCGGGGTGGGTGCTTGCAGGGGAATGAGCAGGACGCGCACCCGTGCCGGACGCGCATTCGATGAGCTGATCACCGCGACGTCCTCACCTCGAAATCACCGTCGGTACGGGCCTCAACGGTCACGGTCCCGACGCTGCCCGTGAACAGTACCGCGGCGCCGACCTCCCGGTAGAGCGCGAGCGCCTCAGCGTGCGGGTGGCCGTACAGGTTCTCCGCCGCCGCGCTGATCACGACGAGCCGCGGCCGCACGCGTCGCAACGCCTCCCGCGAGTCGCCGTTCCGCGAACCGTGGTGCGACGCCTTGTGCACCGCCACGCCTTCGGGAATCGCCTCCGGGATCTCCGCGAGCCAGTGCCGCCAGAGGTGATCCTCGGCATCGCCGGCGAACGTCGCGCGGAACTCGCCGTACGCGAGAACGACGCCGATCGAGTTGTCGTTGTGGTCCAGCGCCGGGTCGCCCGGCGGCGGCAGGATTTCCAGCACCACGTCACCCACCGTGATGCTCCGCGCCTCCGGCTCCAGGAGCGGGACATCCCTCGCCGCGACGGCTTCCAGCATGTTCCGGTACGTCGCCGTCGTGTGCGGGACGCCGTTGTCCATGAAGAAGCGCACGGGGAACGCGGTCAGCACGGCTGCAGCCCCGCCGATGTGGTCCGCGTGGTTGTGGGTGGCGATGAAGAGGTCGATGGTGTCGACGCCCAGCTCACGGAGCTGGCCGACGATCGCGCTCCCCGGGCCGGCGTCGATGAGCACGTGCCGCCCCGCCGGCGCCTCGATCAGCACGGCGTCGCCCTGACCGACGTCGAGGAAGTGGATGCGGAGCCGCTCCGGCGAGCCGCTCGTGACCTGGGCACGCGGGGCCGCGCACGCCCCGACGGCCAGCGCAACGGCGAGGAGCAGCCCAACGAGAGGCGATCGAGGTCGCACGTTCAGCTCAGAGCGAGATCGGGCCCGACGGGCCTCGCCGGAGCGAGCGTCGGAGCTCGACGACTTCCTGCCGCGCCCGCTCCGTGGCCTCGGAGTCGATGATCCAGGAGGCGCCCTCGTCGATGACCACCTCGCGCAGCACGTCACCCTCCGCCGCACCAGCAGGGATCTCCCCGATGGGGACGACGCGCTGCGTACCATGCCCGTCGACCAGGATGGCGTGCCGATCATCTTCGATCCGATCCAGAACCCACGTCGCCACTGCGCCTCCGTCGCCTGCGAGACCTTCCATCCGGGCTGCGCATTCATAGGCGAACCGGCCGGCTGCTGCAAGCCAGGGTCGTTTCCGGCGATCATTCGGCCGATCCCGCCATGGGTTAGCCCGGACACGCCGCCCACCTCTCCGGCCGTAACGCCACTGTCGACTTGATCTCGCACATTCGACAGGAAGTTCGGACGATGGAGAGGACGTGACCGCGGAGCTGGACCTGGCCAGGGCCCGCCGCGTCGCCCGGCCGATGAAGCGGGTCAACGTCGATTTCCCGGAATGGATGGTCGGGGCCCTTGACCGGGAAGCGAGGCGTCTCGGCGTGCCCCGCCAATCGGTCATCAAGATGTGGATCGCCGACCGCCTGGACGGGCGGTCGGCGTGAGCGTTCAGTGTTCAGATTTCAAGGGGCTGCGCCACCGGCCACGCGCACGGTGGCGGGCCGGCCTGGCACACCCCGGGCGAGCAGTTCAGCCATTCTCGGCCGTTGTTGAGCACTGAACGCTGAAACCCGGTTCCCTGCGCCAACCTAGGGCTGGCGCAGGAACACTTCCTCGGAAACCCGTGCCGGGTTGCCGAGGACTACGAACTGCAGGTTCCGCATGTAGGTGTTCGCGACCCGGCGGACGTCCTCGGGGGTGACGGTGCGCAGCCGTTCGAGGAAGGCGTCGGCGTTGCGCCAGCCCCCGCCGATCAGCTCGTAACGCCCCAGCTCGGCCGCCTGCGCGGTGTTGGTCTGCTGATCCAGGTAATACGTAGTCAGGAAGTGCTGCGCGGTGCTGGTCAGGAGATTCGGCAGGACCAGCGTGTTCTTGAGCCGCGAGATCTCGTTGAGCATCACGGCGACTGCCTGGTTGGCGTCGACTGCGGTCACGTAGATCCCGCCGGCGTTGGCGGCCTGATTCCAGAGGAATGCGTTCGGCGCGTACGACAGGTTCCGCTCCTCGCGGACCTCGTAGAAGACGCGGCTCTGGAGGATGGTCGTGGCCACGCGCATCGCCGGGTAATCCGGCGAGGAGAGCGGCGGCGCCGGGAAGATCCCCTGCACGTAGTTGGTCGGGAGGTTCCGGGGCGTGACCTGTACCGCCGGCCTGTCGAACTGGAGCTGCGGGACCTCCGGCGTCACGTAGTTGCCACGCGGCAGCCGCCCCAGCGTTTCCGCGACCATCGCCTGGACCTCCGAGGGGTCGAGGTCACCGACGAGCACGAGGAGGAGACGCGACGTCTGCATCGCCTCGTCGTGGTAGGCGCGGACGTCATCGAGTGTCAGGGCGCTGAGGGACTCAACGGTTCCGGCCGGGTCGTTCCTGTACGGATGGCCGACGTACGCCATCTCCGCCTGGAGCTGCTGGAGATATGCGTCGGGACTGTCCTGCGCGCTCAGGAGACCCAGCACCAGGCGATTCTTCACACGTTCGAAGTCGTCGGGGGCGAAGGTCGGATGCATCGCGACATCGGTGAAGATCTCCCACGACCTGTCGAAATGCAGCCGCGTCGAGCTCATGAGGAGTACCGAGTAGTCGAGCCCGCTGGCAGACGACAGCTCGGTGCCCATGCTGGCCAGCTCGCGCCGTAGCTGCTCGCGCGGGAAGTTGTCGCTCGCCTCAACCGCGACCTCGAGCATCAGCGCCTCGATCCCTGCCGTCTCCTCCGTCAGGTTGGCGGCTCCGCCGCGGAAGAAGAGCGCGGCGACGGCTGTCTGACTCCCTTCGCGCTGCTTGACGAGGACCTGGAGACCGTTGACGTCGAACTCGGTGACGAGATGCGCGCGGTCCTGTGCGGTCACCTGCGCGTGGGCGACGACGGGCGCGGCGAGGACTGCGGCGAACGTGAGCGCGAGGCCCGCGCTCGATGCGGCCAACGGCGCTAGCGCGACGAACGCGAGCGCGCGGGCGCGGCGCAGCAAGCGGTAGGCGCGATCCTGTGTCGTGGCGATCACTGCTGCACCTCCCCGATCAGGTCTGCTTCAGTGAGCCCCGACACGGCGAGCGACTGCGGCGAGAGCAGCGCCAGTGCCACGTGCGGTTGCCCCTGGATGTAGGTGGAAATGTACCGGCTGATGTCCTCGCGCGAGGTCGCGCGCAGGTTCCGCAGGTACCCCCGGAAGTAGTCCAGACCCGTCGTCGACCACCAGAAGGCGATGGTGTGCACGTAGTCCGACACCTCTTCGCGGGAGAAGAGGTCGTCCGCCTCGAGCAGCGCCTTCGCGCTCTCCAGCTCCTCGTCGGTGAAGTAATCCGGGTCGTTGAAGTGCGAGATCTCTTCGTAGACGGCGCGGAGCGCGGCACGGGCCCGGTCCGGCGTGGTCTGGAAGGTCAGGTAGATCGGGCCGACGTTGCGCTGCGTGTAGTAACCGAAGCTCACGCCCAGCGTCAGCCCGCTGTCCACCAGCGCCCGCTGGAAGCGGGAGTTGGGCTGCCGCAGGATGAACATGAAGACGTCGGCAGCGTACGTGGCCTCGTCGTCCACCCCGATCGACGGACCCTGCCACGCGATCTGGACCGTCACATTCTGCACGTTGGTGGTCAGGATCGCGGCCTCGCTGCGCTCGAGCGGCGGATGCTCGACGAGCGGGAACTCCTCGAACGGATCGCGCGCGCGAGGCTGCCAGTCGCCGAGCAGCTCCTCCACCAGATCGAAGACTTCTTCGGCCACCACGTCGCCGGCGACGATGAGCGCCGAGTTGTTCGGGACGTAGTAGCGCGACTGGATCATCCGCATGATCTCGGGCGTCGCAGAGCGCACCGTCTCCCGGTTCCCCGCCGGGTTCTTGCGGCTGGGGTAGCGGTAGAACAGCCGGTTGTTCACTTCCTTGAGGAAGGCGTCGAACGGGCTGGACTCGTGGCGGTCCAGCTCGCCGACCACCACCTCGATCTCACGCGACAGCTCCACCGGATCGAACTCCGGATACAGGATCCCGTCTCGCAGCCAGCGCATCGCGAGCGGGAAGTTGGGCGACGTCGTGGTGAAGTAGTACTCGACCACCTCCTCCAGCGTCCGGCCGTTCGAGACGATCCCGAGCTGGTCCAGGAGGTGGATGTACGTCTCGCGCCCGGGCGCGCGCGGCGCCGGCTTGAAGAACATGTGCTCGTACAGGTGCGACAGCCCGTTCAGCTCCGGGGGCTCCGTGAACGACCCGGTCCGTACCGCCATCTCCACAGTCACCAGCGGGACCGACGGGTCCTCGAGGACGATGACCTCGAGCCCGTTGTCCAGCACGCGGCTGATGAGCGGCGGTGCCTCCGCCAGCGGCGCACCGGTCATCGGGCTCTGGGCGGCGGCCTCCGTTACCGCGGGACCGATCCCGGCGGTCAGGACCGCGGCCAGGACGAGCGCCCACGCCGTAACACGGCTCCCCGCCGATCCCGGCCGCCACCTCGCCGGCCATACCCTGCCGCCTCGCGGCTCGGACGACACGCCTCTCTCCATTCGAACTCTGTTCATGACCTCGCGCCTCGCACGGTGTCAGGGACCGATGACTCGAACCTCCAACCCGTCGCTCCGGCCGCCCGATGGCGGCCCCATGTGACACAGACCGGAAACTACCCGTTAACGGCCTCCCGGGATCCGTCCGCTTCTCACCGCAACGGCCTCGCCGTTGCGTCGCGCCCTGCAACAAAACCCTTGCGCCCCATCAACCGCCCGACTATATACAACCATATGGTTGTACGTTCTTCGCTCAGTGATGCCGAGGTGGACCGTGTGTTCCATGCGCTCGCGGACGCGACGCGGCGAGACATCGTGGCGCGCGTCATGGCGGGCGAGCAGGCGTCGATCTCCGTGCTCGCCGCGCGCTACGCGATGTCGTTCGCGGCGGTGCAGAAACACGTTGCCGTCCTCGAGGAGGCTGGACTCGTGATGAAGGAGCGGCGAGGCCGGGAACGCATAGTCCGCGGCAATCCGGAGCGGCTCGCGCGTGCGCGCGATCTGTTGACCCAGCTCGAGGCCCTGTGGCGGGCCCGATTCAGCCAGCTCGACGCGGTACTGGCCGAGCGCAACCCGGAGGAGTGACTGCATGCCCATCACGTCCATCAAGTCCGATCCCGAAGCCCTCACCCTCGAGGTCGTGGGTGACTACCCGGTGCCTGTCGAGCGTCTGTGGGCCGCGTACGCGGATCCGCGCCAGCTCGAGCGCTTCTGGGGGCCCGAACAATGGCCGGCGACGTTCACCCGGCACGACATGGCCCCGGGCGGCTGGTCGAAGTACCACATGACCGGCCCTGATGGCACGGTATCGCGCGGCTGGTGGCGTTTCCTGGCGGTGGAACCCGGCCGTCGTTTTGAGGTGGAGGACGGTTTCGCCGACGAGAACGGGGAGCCGGACACGAGCATGCCCTCCATGCGCATGGTCTTCAATTTCGAATCGACGCCGACCGGCTCGCGCATGACGAGCGTGACCACGTTCCCTGACCTCGAGACGATGCAGAAGCTGGTGGAGATGGGGATGATGGAGGGGATGAAGTCGGCACTGGGTCAGCTCGACGACGTGCTGGCGGACCTTGCTTCCTTCGCCGCCGATCTCGCGACCCGGGCGAAGATCCTGAGCGACACGCGCGTGCGTATCAGCCGGGTCATCCGCGGCACGGTGGAGCAGGTGTGGCGGGCGCACCACGAACCTGAGCTGCTCCGCCGCTGGATGCTGGGGCCCGACGGCTGGCGCATGCCGGTGTGTCAGGTGGCCAACCGGGTCGGCGAATCGTACCGATACGAGTGGGAGGCCGAGGACGGCTCGAATCGTTTCGGCTTCGAAGGCGAACTGCTCGAGTCCGACCCGCCGCACCGGGAAGTGACAACCGAGCGGTTGATCGGCAGCGACGGCCCTGCCACGACGAATGAGATGACGCTGACGCCCGTCGGCGCCGGCACGCTCCTCACCTTCGTCATCACCTACCCGAGCGCCGAGGTGCGCGACATGGTACTCGGCACCGGCATGGTGGGCGGGATGGAGCAGAGCTACGCCCGCCTGGAGCGCGAGGTGCTCGCGGTGTAGTCAGAGACTGTCGGGACGACTCCCGGCTGTGCGGCAACTTGCGGGATGGCCGTCTGGCGTGGTGGCAAGCGCTCGGACGGCCTTCCCACATTTCGGTGGGCGCTGCGGCGACCGGCGACTGGCAGCCTTCGTCGCCGACATTGCCGGTCGGCGCCGCAAGTCAGCCGACCTTTTTCGTTCCGGGCGCGCTGCGGTAGAGCGCGCGCTGCGGGACCACCCAGCGCACACCGCCGAGCGGGTCCGGCACGTCACCGACGTAACGCGGGATGACGTGGATGTGGACGTGCGGGACCGCCTGCCCGGCGGCCTCGCCCACCTCGAACCCTACCGTGAAGCCGTCGGGGCGGTGGCGCACGTCGATGACGGCGCGCGCTACGCCGATACAGCGGTGCAGCTCGCGCTGCTCTTCCGGCGTGGCGTCGAACCAGGAGGCTACGTGGCGACGCAGGACGATGAGCGAGTGCCCCGGGGACGCGGGGACCGGGTCCCAGAGGACGATGGCCCGCTCGCCGCGGAAGTAGACCAGCTCGTCCTTCACGTCGCACAGGGGGCAGGCCGGGCCGATCACCGGCGCACCATCCGGGGAGCTTGCTGCCGCGCGCGCCGCGGCCGACTGGACAGCCGGTGCACGACACATGTGACGCGCGCGGTCCGGGGAGTGACTTCGCGCATGGACTCCTACCTCATCGAGACGGGGACAACACTTCCCGAGAGTCGCCCTCTCCGGCGGCAAGCGCCGGGCCATCACCTCGTCTGAGCCACGAGATGGCGGGCTGACACCGGCGTTTGCAGTCGCGCCGGCCTCGCCGGATCGAACGATGTTCGGCGTCCTGCCTGCGTCTCCGCCGTTCGCCGGCACCCGCGGCGCGAGCCCGCGGGTGTTCGCCGGAAGGCCCGGCTCGAACCGCTACCTGCTCTTCGCCGGGTAGTTATTGCACGTCGCGGCGCGCCTATTTTTCACCATGGCGCCGGGTCGATCGGATCTCGGTGGCCGCCACTCGACCTCGCCGGGCGTCAGCCGAGTGGTTGTTGCCACGGTCGGGGATGATTACTTTCGGGACACGTCCGACGTCGTAAACCACGGTACCCGATCGATCCCGCAACACCGAGGCGCCGTAGCCATGTCGCGACCTGGATTCCAAGGCCTAGCCCTCGCGAGCCTGATAGCGTTGGCGCTGGGCGGCTGCGTCAAGCGGAGCACGCATGAGGCCGCGCTCGCGGAACTCAACCGAATCCATTCTGAACAGCAGACTATGCTGGAAGGCGAGCTCGCGCGGCGCGAGGCGGACGTCAGGGCGCGCGAGCAGCGCATCGCTGAGCTCGAGGAGACGCTCGGCGGGCGCAACGCCGAGGTCGCGCGGCTGGAGCAGGAGCTCGCCGGCGCGCAGGTGGAGCTCGCGCGCGTGCAATCGCTGCTCAGCCGGCAGGGCGAACAATACGCGGAGCTGCAGGAGCGCATCCTCCAGCTCTCGCAGGTGGAACGGGAGATCCGCGAGCGGAACAGGATCTATGAGGACGTGCTCTATCAGTTCCGTTCGCTGATCGACGCGGGCCGCCTCAGTGTCGAGATCGTGCGCGGCCGCATGGTCATCCAATTGCCGCAGGACATTCTCTTTGCGTCCGGCAGCGCGACACTCTCCGCAGAAGGTCGGCAGACGCTCCGCGAGGTGGGCGACGTCCTCGCCGGCATCGGGGACCGCAGCTTCCAGATCGAGGGCCACACGGACAATGTCCCGATCGCGACCGAACGGTTCCCGTCCAACTGGGAGCTGTCATCCGCGCGCGCGATGTCCGTG
>DATMSC010000157.1:0-11081 GCA_035565595.1 Longimicrobiales bacterium
CGTGGGCATCCGCGCGGTCAGGCGGATCGCCTTCCTGAGGTTCGACTCCCGGCTCAGATCATCCGCCTCCTCGTCGAAGCCGGCGAGCGCCGAAACCGCCGTGCGCAGCGCCGCCATGGGGTGGGTGGACGCGGGGAGCGCTCGCAGGATGTCGATGACCTGGGAAGGTAGCGCTCTCTCCGCCACCAGCGCACTGCGCAGCTCGTCGAGTGCGGCGCCGTCGGGCAGCTCGCCATGCCAGAGTAGGTGGCAGACCTCTTCGAAACTTGCGTTCTCAGCCAGGTCCTCGATCTCGTAGCCCCGGTAGACGAGCCGGCCCTCTTCGCCGAAAACCTTGCTGATGGTGCTCTGAGCTACAACGACGCCTTCCAACCCGCGATTCGACATATCACGCATCCTCCGCCCGACGGCGGCAGTTGTCGTCCTTTCACGTCGTATGGCCGACGGCCGGCGAGTCTCTCCCGGACGCGCGGGTGGCGCGCACCGGCCCCCGGGTGAGCCGGGCCCGAGTATACTGCCGGGTCCCGAGGCCGGCAAGTGTACGATGGCCACCATATTGAAGACATTGCCGGGTGTCCCCGGCAACGGCTTACCAGCCGCGTGGACCCCTGCCTCCAAGCCCGTTGCCGACGCCCGTTCAGCGACCGGATCGCCAGCTACCGGGAGCCCGCGAGCCTGGTCCGGGAACGATAAAGAACCGCCACATTGGGGCGGTTGCAAACCCGTGTCGCCCGTGTTACGATGCACATGAGTTTGTGTCCAGGACGCGGTGCGAGTGCCGGTTCGAAGGCACCGATCTTGCACCGCTCGAAGAATGCGAAGGCGCTCTCCCGGGGCGCCTTTATTCTTTTACCATACTCATCCCTACCGCAGGAGCACGCAGGCATGGCCACGGCCTTCGTATCCCGATCGCCACGCAGTCTTGCAGCCGTCGACACCGGGGACATCGTCGAGATCCGACGGATACTCTTCGACGTTCTTCGCGGCTTGTGCGCTGACCTGGGGGTGAGGGAGGGCGATGTCGTGAGATGCCGCGCGAACACGGCGTCTCACCTGCTGCTGGAGACAGCGGGCGGTCGGACGGTCACGCTCGAGCGGGACTGGGCGAGGTTCATCCAGATCGACACGCGGTCAGCCGCGCCGCGTCCCCTCACCTCTGGCGAGGAAGCGCTGGCAGGCCTCCGCTAGACGCGAGAACCGGCTGCCGGCGCGCTCCGCGCGCCGGCAGCGCGCCATCGCCACGGTCCACCTCCCAACCCCACCACCCAGCGCACGCTAGCCTCGAGCTGCGATCAGCGACAGAACGTCGGATGCGTCAGGCCGTCCCCACCGGCGCCTGAAGCACCTCGCGAATGGCAGGGAGCACGGACTCGAGCTGCTCGCGGGTGACTACGAGCGGCGGTGCGAACCGAACGACCTGCTCGTGGGTTTCCTTGGCCAGGATCCCGCGCTCCATCAGCGCTTCGCAGAATGGGCGGGCGGTACCGGATTCCGGACGGATCACGATACCGATGAGCAGCCCTTTCCCGCGAACCTCCTGAACGTGTGGTGAATCGATCGCCGCCAGCTCCGCCATGAACCACGAGCCGAGCTCATCGGCACGCTCAGCCAGCCGCTCGTCGACGGTCACGTCCAGCGCCGCCATCGCCGCAGCAGCAGCGAGCGGATTTCCGCCAAAGGTAGAACCGTGGGTGCCCGGGGTGAACACGTCCATGACATCTTCGCCGGCGAGGAGTGCCGACACTGGATAGACGCCGCCGCCCAGCGCCTTCCCGACGATCACGGCGTCCGGGCGGACCCCCTCCCAGTCGCTGGCGAAGAGGCGGCCCGTTCTCCCAAAGCCCGTCTGGATCTCGTCTGCAATGAGGAGGACGCGGTTGGCGCGGCAGAGCTCCGACGCCTGTCTCAGATATCCGTCGGGCGGAACTACGACGCCCGCTTCGCCCTGGATCGGCTCCACGAGGAACGCTACCGTCCGATCCGTGATGGCGCGCTCGAGCGCGCCAATATCACCGTACGGAACCCGCACGAACCCCGGAGTGAAGGGGCCGAAGCCCTCGCGATACAGCTCCTCGGAGGAGAAACCGATGATCGTCGTGGTGCGACCGTGGAAGTTGCCCTCGCAGACGATGATCTCCGCCTGGCCGGCAGGAACGCCCTTCTTTTCGTATCCCCATTTGCGCGCCGCCTTGATGGCGGTTTCCACGCCTTCGGCGCCCGTGTTCATGAGCAGCGCCTTGGCGTACCCCGTGATCTCGCACAGGCGGCGCATGAACGGGCCGATACGATCGTTGTGGAACGCACGCGACGTGAGGGTCAATCGCTCCGCCTGCTCCTTCAGCGCCGCGACGATCCGAGGATGGCAATGCCCCTGGTTCAGCGCGGAATACGCGGAGAGCATGTCGAGATAACGCCGACCCTCGGTATCCCAGACATACACGCCCTCGCCGCGCACCAGCACGACCGGCAGGGGGTGATAGTTGTGCGCGCCCCACCGTTCCGCCTCCTCGATCAATGCCTTCTGTCGCTCCATGCGCTCACCCCTGTTCCTGTCTACGGGCCGCGACGGGTCCTCCCCCGGCGGCACGGGATGATAGGTCCCCTCCGCGGGAGCGGCAACGTACGCGCCGCGCCGTACTGCCTCGTTCGGTGTGATCCGGGATGCCGCGGGCTGAACTCGAACCCGCATCGGACTGCTCCCGCCAGGTGGGCGCTCACGTTCGGTGCCCACGAACGCAGGGCGCCACGTTCGAACGACGTGCACGAACGCGGCTCTGACCTGCCCTGCCATGCGCACCCACCCGTGCCCGCCCGTGACGAGACAATAATGGGACCCGGGATCAACTGCCAAACGTATTGGCTTCGACAGCCGAGGCACCCCGGGCGGGATCGCAGACGTCCTGCCGCATGGGCCGCTGCGGCCTCGAAGTTTGGAGCTGGCAGGTCGACGCGCCCGGAGCCGCAGCGCCGGCGGGTTCCACACCGCAGTCGCGGAATGGCTCACGCACTTGGGATGAGACGCAATCCCGCCAGTTCCTCTAGCACGGATGCGGCCGGTCAGCCGTCGTGGTTGTCCGGGCGGGCTGGGGGGCCGCACTGTCGGAATGTCACGCCCGGCCGCGCTCCATACTTGCCATTCCATCCTCGACAACCACAACCGGAAATGGAAATGTTACGCGCACTTGCATGCCGCCTCGGCATCCGGCGCCGGCGCTACCATGCTGAAGTGGCGCCCATGTTCCGTTGCGTGCTCCGGCTCGGCTAAACGCTGGAGCACGTCGTGGACGTCGGCGCGTTCCGGGGGGCCGGGACGCGGTCCGCGCTCCGCTTCTTTCCCAATGCGTACTACTCACTGATCGAGCCGCAGGAGGGGCTGGTCAAGCACCCCGAGCTCCTCACGAACCCGCGCGTCGCCGTCCACAACGTCGCTGCTGGTCCCAGGGCGGGTACGATGAAGTTCACCGTGCACAGGTGACGGGACAGTTATTCGTTCGCGTTGTCGCCCGCCGACCGCTATGGACTTCGACAGGTGGAAGCTCCGGTGGTCGACCTGGACGAGTTCCTTCCCCGCCAGGGACTTCCCCGGGTCGGCATCCTCAAAATCGACGCAGAAGGATGGGATCTGGAGGTCCTGAAGGGCGCAGAGCGAACCGCAGCCGAAGCAGATGTCGTGCTGCGAGGAGCGATGGTGATGTGCCCACATTTCGAAAACCGGCTCGGGCACGTCATTTCCGAGATGGATCGGCGCGATTTCGTGCCTTTCGACTCCACGGACCTCATCCGCACTGCGCGCCACGAGGCACTGTGGATGGTGGAGATCGCGTTCGTAAAGCGGGACGGCCCCCTGCACTCGGCCGTAGACAGGTACGATTGATCGTTGTCAGCAGATCTGACCACGACCCCGTCGCCGGACCGGAGTCTGGTCACAGCCAACGTTTGCGCCATGCCCGCCCCTGGAGCGCGCCGGCGTCTCGCGCTCCGTCGCCATGAAACTCACCGGCCACAAGACACAGGCGATCTACATGCGTTACGCAATCGCGGACCAGGCGGATCTCGAAGCCGGCGTCGAGAAGCTGGCGAAGCTCCACGCGGCCGGCCCGGAGCCTGCGACGGTTGTCACGCTTCCTCGCTTTACGGGACAATAGCGGGACAATCACGCCGTTTTCTGGCCTCAGATGCGAAAGAGCCGCAACGGCGTAAACCGTTGCGGCTCTTCACAATGCCGGGGGCGGGACTCGAACCCGCAAGGGATTGCTCCCGCTCGATTTTGAGTCGAGTGCGTTTGCCATTTCGCCACCCCGGCGTTCCGGCGAGTGGGCGCGGGCAGTCAAAAAAGATAACGGCCGGCGGCGTGCTATTCCAGACCCCGGGGTGGCCCCAGTACTTCGCGCAGGACTACCGCACGACGAAGGTCATCCATGTCCTTCAGCGCGAGCGGCGCACGTTGGCGAGGCCGCGGCGCTGGAATCGGGTCGGCCGGCGTTGCTAGCCTCGGGTCGCGGCGAGGGGCGACGCGTGCGGGTCGCCAGCGCTCGAACTGTCCAGCGGCCAACGGCTCCGGCTCTGCCGGAACCAGAACGGGACCCGGCTCCGCATCCCGGGCGTCGTCGTACCCCCGCTCGGCGACGGCGATGGCGTCCTCATCGTACGATTCGGTGTGGGAAGGCTCGACGTCTTGTGATTCGTACGTCGCTTCCTCAGGCGCAGGCCGCGAAGCGCTCTGGCGCCGCTCGCCGGTCAGCAGCTCCCACAGATCGTCGGGAATGACAGACGTGGCCTCTTCCGCTTCCTGTGCGGAACCACGCGATGTCGCGTCGGCGGGCACCTCGATCCGCGGCTCCTCGTGCCCGTTTCCGACCTCTGCGGTGCGCTCACGCCGGCGCGGCTCCGTCGGGCCGCCTCGCTGCCCCTTCCGCACCCGCTCCAGGATGGGCGCGACCACGAAGAGGATGAACATCACGACATAGATGAAGTCGTCCAACGATCACTCCCTGGGCCCGTTTTCCGACCCGTCGGCGATCGCCTGGCGCATCTCGGTGTCCGCGGCAACGTTGCGGTACCTCATGTAGTCCATGATCCCGAGATTCCCGGCGCGGAACGCCTCGGCCATGGCGAGCGGCACCTGCGCTTCCGCCTCGACGACTCTCGCCCGCATCTCCTGGACCCGGGCCCGCATCTCCTGTTCGGCAGCCACGGCCATCGCCCGTCGCTCCTCCGCCTTGGCCTGCGCGATCCGCTTGTCGGCCTCTGCCTGATCGGTCTGGAGCTCGGCGCCGATGTTCTTGCCCACGTCGACATCCGCAATGTCGATCGACAGGATCTCGTACGCCGTGCCTGCATCGAGCCCCTTCGCGAGCACCGTTTTCGAGATCTGGTCGGGGTTCTCGAGCACCGCCTTGTGCGATTCGCTGGAGCCGATCGTCGACACGATACCCTCGCCTACGCGCGCCAGAATGGTGTCCTCGCCGGCGCCGCCCACGAGGCGATTGATGTTGGCGCGAACAGTGACGCGGGCCAGCGCGATGAGCTGAATGCCGTCCTTCGCCATTGCCGCAACCCGCGGTGTGTTGATCACCTTCGGATTGACCGAGACCTTAACGGCTTCGAGAACGTCACGCCCTGCGAGGTCGATGGCGGCTGCCTGCTGGAAAGGCAGATCGATGTTGGCCTTGTCGGC
The DNA here is from genome assembly GCA_035565595.1 of Longimicrobiales bacterium. Lineage (GTDB taxonomy): Bacteria > Gemmatimonadota > Gemmatimonadetes > Longimicrobiales > RSA9 > DATMSC01. The sequence continues at coordinate 5,678 of DATMSC010000157.1, forward strand.
GCTGATCAGCGCCTTGACGACGCGGTCAACGTGACCGCCTGCGAGATAGTGGGCCTCGAGCTGCTTGGTCGTGAGGTCCAGGCCGGCCTTGTTCGCAGCGATCAGAGGCCGGATCACAGCCGCGGGGCTGACTTTCCGAAGGCGCATTCCGACCAGGTCTCCGAGACTCACGCGGACGCCGGCGAACACTGCCTCGATCCACAGCCGTACCGGTACTGCCCATGCCAGAATGAGCAGCAGGAACACGACGCCAATCAGCACGACGAATGACAGGAGCTGGAATTCCTCGGGCATCGGATTTCCCTTCGTTGCTGTGTCTGTGGTGTACCGGGCGCGATCAGGTTACGGGACGGACCACGATGCGATACCCTTCCGACCGGACGACGCGAATGGGCGTTCCGGCCGGAATCCAGTTGGCATCGGCAACGACGTCGACGCGCTCGCCATTGAACTCGGCCGCGCCGGCCGGGCGCAGGTCGGTGAGCGCCGTTCCGGTCGCGCCAACCAGGTCGGACCGGGCCGCAATGGACACGTAACCACCTTCCCGGCGAGTCTCCTCGGCCAGGACGATCCCTGACTTCTCCAGACGCCTGCTCCTCGGCAGCCGTCGCACAAGAACCCAGCCAAGGGCGATCACGGCGAGCAACGAAGCGGACAGCGCGCCCGCCGCCTGCCCGAAATCCGCCCGGGTTGCAATGTCACCGATCATGCTCAGGTACATGCTCGAGAGAATGCCCAGGATCCCGGCGATTCCAAATATCCCGAAACCCGGGACGACGAAGATCTCGATTCCGAGGAGCACGGCGCCGATGCCGAGGAGGATCAGTTCTTCCCACCCGGCGAGCCCGACGAGGACGTGGCTGCCGAAGAACAGGCCGATTCCCAGCACACCGGCGATTCCCGGCAGTCCGAAGCCGGGGGACTTGATCTCGAAGATCAGCCCGAGCATCCCGATCGTGAGCAGGAGCGGCGAGACGATCGGGTGTGTCAGGAACCGGACGAGCGATTCGGCCCAGTTCACCTCAGTAGTCCGGACGTCTGCGCCGACCATGCCGATGTGGCGCATCACGTCATCCCAGTCGACCACGCGGGTCGCGTAGCCGACCTGTTCCGCCTCGTCGGTGGTCAGGGTCAGGAGCTTGCCAGCCTCGATGACGCCGGGGATCTCGACATCCTCGTCGACCATGGCCTCGGCGACCGCCGGGTCCAACCCGTGCGATTCGGCGAGCGCGCGCATCTCGCTACGCATGGCGCTCACGATCTTTTCCGAGGTGTATTCCCCGTCGGCGGTCACCGGCGTGGCTGCACCCATCACCGCACCCTCGCGCATGAAGATGCGATCGGTGGCGAGGGCGATCATCGCGCCCGCCGAGATGGCGCGCCGGTTGATGTACGCGTACGTGGGAACGGGGCTGTCGCCGAGGGCATTGGCGATCCGCTGCGCCGCATCGACCCGGCCGCCGAGCGTCTCGATTTCGAGGACGATCGCATCGGCGCCCGCCTCAGCCGCCTCCCTCAGACTCCGCTCGATGAAAGGCGCCAGACCGAGCTCGATAACACCCGTCACGGGAACACGATACACGGTCCTGCCGCCCACCTCGCCTCCACCCGCCTGCGCCAGCGCCGACCCGGGCGCGAACACGGTGATGAGTGCGAGCAACGATACGGTCAGGCGTGCGGCGGACCGTATAACGGCCCGGCGAAGGATCTGGTGCCAGGATTCGCGCATTTTCATCGTTCGCTGATACCCCGGCTCACGGAAAAGTTACCGGGAGCGGTAACCGTCACGCCGCGTCACGGTGATCCGGATCGCCCTAACAGATGGCGGAGCAGGTGGGGTCGAGCAACTGTCGGGCATAAAATGCCCGCCGGATCGCCAGGGTGTAGTCCCGCCGGGCGAGTGCCTCTCGCGCGCCGCGAAGGAGGCGCTCGGCACGGGCCAGGTCGATCGGATCCATAGCGTTCACGCGCGACGAGCTCGCGTCTGCCCTCTCAGCGTGGAGTGCCTCGGCGGCAGCGGTGAGCCGGAGCGCGATGAGGCGCGGCGTCGTTTCGAGGAGGACATCGGCAGCCCGCAGCGCCGTCGTCAGCGCTGCGACTTCGTCGATCTCACTCGCGCCCAACATCTCGGCCAACCGATCCGTGAGCCGCCTGCCCTCGACCATGCGGTCGTTCAGCGCGCCGATCCCCGCCTCCGCCACGACGTCCGCGGCCAGACCCAGCCAGCGGCTGAGCGCCTCGTGCGCGGCCTCGAGATCGGCGTGCGACACGCGCTCCGCGAGGATCGGGATGGCGACGTCGTACACTGTGGCGCGCAGCTCGAGTTGCGGAGACGCCGCGCGCGTCATGAGACTCTCCTCCCAGAGCGAAGATGCGATCGAGAGGATCCTCCGGGTGTCCGGCTCCATCTGCGAGCCGCTCGACTCGATGCGGGAGATGAACCACGGCAGCGCCGGCAGTTCTTCGGCGATCTGCAGCGCGGCCTCGGACTCCGCGGCCACGACCAGCGCGGTAGGCACGTCCGCGTCGCACGCGGCGATGGCGAAGGCGAGCACCGCCGCGAGCAGCGAACCGCAGCGCGCCGGGGCGACACGGCGCGCACGGCCGCCACGAGTGGCAACCGCCGCAGAGATCTTCGGATGAGGCGTCATCGGCAGCATCGTCCGGCGAGCGACGCCGGTCGTTTCACAGGCTGGCCGCAACGCAGCCTCGCCGTGGTTCGGTACGGGTGAGGTGTCTGAAGGTAGTGCGTGACATGAGCATGGGCAAGCTGAGAATCAGGCTCCGGGCGCACTTGACCGTCGGTGAACACGCGGCTTAGCTTCGCGTTCCACTGCTCGATGGCAGCGCTGCCCCGGGGAAGGGGCAGCTCTCGACGCGAATCTACCCATTCGTCGCCGGCGATGTTCGGTGTACCGGACCACGCCCGCGGGGACTGGCGCAGGGTACGGAATGGATGCACGCCCGAACGTGGAGACCGACCGTGACGGTTCTATCGGCTGGATACGGCTGAACCGGCCGGAGCGACTGAACGCATTCGACACCGGCATGCGCGAAGCGCTCGATGCCGCACTGGAGGAAATGGAAGCGGAGCCGGGCGTACAGTGCATCATCATAACGGGAGTCGGCCGGGCGTTCTCCACAGGCGGGGACGTCTCGGTCATGGCGGGGCTGCTCGAGCGCGGCGATGCAGACGAGTTCGAGCGCCTGGTAAGGGTAGGCAACCGGATCGTCCACCGGATTCATACCATGGACAAGCCGGTGATCGCCGCGATCAACGGCGCGGCGGTGGGTGCCGGCGCATCCCTCGCCCTCGCCTGTGACCTGCGCATCGCGAGCGAAACGGCCACGATCGGGTTCACTTTCATGCGCGTCGGTTTGCACCCGGACTGGGGGGCCACGTATTTCCTGCCGCGACTGGTGGGTCCCGCGATCGCGACGGAGCTCCTCCTCACGGGGGGGATGACGAGCGCGGAGCGCGCGGAGCGGATGGGGCTGGTGCACAGGGTCGTTCCGCCCGGTGAGCTGCTTGCGGCGGCCAAGGCTCTGGCCGGTCAGGTGGTCGCGCAACCCCGCGCGCTGGTGCAGTCAGCCAAGCGCGTCCTGCGCGAGTCCCTGCAATCGTCGCTGGACGCTGTGCTCGCCAAGGAGCTGGAGGCGCAGGTCGCAGCATTCCGGTCACCGGACTTCCGCGAAGGAATCGCTGCCTTCCTCGAAAAGCGGGCACCGGTGTTCAGAGGCGGGTGAGCCGATGACCACAATCGCCCGGCAAGACATCCAGGCCCGAACAGGGGGATCACGGCATGCCGAAGAATCCGTTCGGTGACGATTTCACGCCCGGCCGGCGACCGGTGAACCCCTTCGGCGACGAGGTCGAAGCGCCCGGCGGTGACCCCGTGATCCGCATCGAGCACGCGTCCCGGCGTATCCGCGCGCTGCGCAGCCAGCTCGGGGCCGAAGGGCTCAGCCCATCCGCAACCCGCGAGCTCCTCGACGAGATCGCGGTCGCGCTGGAGTCCATCGCGCGGGCGTTCCGGCAGGCGGGTGAATAGGAGGGGTGGCGACGATGGGTATCAGCGTAGCGTTTCAGGGCGAGCTGGGCGCGTTCAGCGAGGAGGCCGTCCGGCGCTTTTTCGGCGCCGCGGCCGACCCGGTGCCACGGCGCGAGTTCCGGGAGGTCGGGCGGGCCGTGGTCCAGGGCGAAGTCGACTATGGTCTCCTCCCCATCGAGAACACGCTGGCCGGCAGCGTGGTCGGGAGCTACGACGTACTCGCGACGGAACCGCTCGAGGTCATCGGCGAGGTCATCGTCCCGATCCACCACTGCCTTCTCGGGCTCCCCGGCGCGAAGCTCTCCGAAATCCGGAGAGTCCTGTCACACCCGGTCGCCCTGGCGCAGTGCACGCGATTCCTGATGGCGCATCCCGAAATGGACGCCGTGGCCGTGTACGACACGGCTGGCGCCGCACGCGACGTGGCCGAGCGCGGTGACCCACGTGAAGCGGCGATCGCCGGGCGCGGCGCCGCCGATCGGTACGGGCTCGAGATCCTGGTGGAGAACATCGAAGACCGCGATGACAATCAGACCCGGTTTCTCGTGGTTTCCACCGGCGGCCGTCGATTGCCGCCCGGGCTCGAACGGCCGGACTCGCCGCGAAAGACTGCGCTCCTGGTCGAAACGGACAATCAGCCGGGCGCGCTCGTCCAGGTACTCCTCCCGTTCGCCAACCGCGGGGTCAACCTTGCAAAGCTGGAATCGAGGCCGGGTGCCGAACCGTGGACGTACCGGTTCTTCGTGGAGATCGAGACGGATGCCGCCGCGCCGCAGGCGCGCGATGCGCTGGCTGAGGTTCAACGCCGGGCTACCTCGCTGCGCGTACTCGGCAGCTACGCCCGCTGGAATCCGGAGGAACGCGGCGCATGAGCGCTGGTGATAGCGTGCCGTCGCGACTGGATGCCCTGCGGGTCCAGATCGAGCGGGTCGACGCAGAGATCGTCGCCATACTCGCGAGGCGCCTTCAGCTGGCGACGGAGATCGGGCGAGTCAAGAACGAGCTGAATCTGCCGATCATGGATCCGGCGCGCGAAGCGGAAGTCGTCAGGCGGGCCGCATCTCTCGCGCGCGAGCACGGCATCGATCCCGAGCTGGCGAGAGACGTGTTCTGGCGCATCATTGCCCAGGCGAGGGTGGTGCAGCACCGCCCTGAGATAGCCGGTCCTCGCCGGACCCCGCAGCCCGCGAGCGCGACGAGTCCGACCGAACGATCCTGAGGTCGGGAGGTCCACTCCTCCCGCCCGACGCCGTCCGCTTGCCCTCGCGGTGCGGTTCGGGCTCCGGCGCCGCCATCCTGCTCGTCAATCTTCCCAGCAGAATCCGCTGGGCGCGCACGTCATGCCCGACCTG
>DATMSC010000158.1:0-3830 GCA_035565595.1 Longimicrobiales bacterium
CGACGAGTCGGCCGTGCTGGGGGCCCTCGCGGCGAAGCGCTGCGGCGTGGTGGAGGTCAGGTTCAAGGCCAACCACACGCGGCTGGTCTCCATTTCCCACGACCGGCGGAAGCTCTACCTCCAGGAAGATTTCCGTCTGGCGCCGCCCGATGTCATCGAGGCGGTGGCCCGATTCGTGGCAGCGGGACGGGCGGGTCCGGAAACCCGGGCCGCGGCGGCCCGGATCCGGGAGTGGTGGGCGCTGCGGTCTCGAGACCGGGGGACCGGGACCTCCAGACCGAAACGGGACGGCTCCCGGGCCTCGAGCCGACGTCAGCCGCTCCCGTGCTGCGCCACCGAGGAACAGCGGTCTTTCCTCAAATCGCTGTACGACCGCTACAACGCGTCGGTTTTCGGCGGATGGCTGCCGGTCGATGTCAGGCTGCGCCTGAGCCCTCGCCTGTCGCGGAGCCTCGGCATGATCCGGTACGGCCGTAGCCGGGACGGCAAGCGCCGCGTCACCGACATCGCGCTCCACCCGGACCTGATGCTCCCTGGCAACGAACGGGCGCTCGTAGACACGATGCTCCACGAAATGGCGCACGCCGAGGCGTTTCTCCGCCACGGGCACCGGGGGCATGGCGGGATCTGGCGGGCCGTGGCGCAGCGGGTCGGGTGCGAACCGCGGGCGTGCACGGACAGGAAGATCCTCCGCCGCCGGCCCGGCTGGCCGCGCACGGACAACGTCCCAACGATCGAATAGCCCCCACTCCCACCTGCGCTTCCGCTCCCGAATTCGAAGCCGAAGCTGGGGCAAGGCACGGGTTGGAGCTCCCCGTTTCTTGCCGACGGCCGTGGGTCATGCCTTTCGACGCGGAGAACCCGGCACGGGCGGACCAGGGTCCGCCCGTAGTCGCGTCGCCCGATGCACCTCGAGTGCGGGGATGGCTGCAGGTCGTAGCCGATTCAGGAATCCAGCGGAACGTCGTAGTACTCGAGGGACCACTCCTGCATGTAGCGCACGCGGTCAGGCACGATCCGGTACAGGATCAGCTCCGGGTTGTCCGGGGTGCCGAGGTAGTGGCGAAGCAGCGGGTTGGTCTTCCAGATGTCCTCGAGGAGATTGCGATCGGTCACGACTTCGGCGACGCCGGTGATGCGGACCTGGTCGTGGTCGTCGTTGACGTAGCACAGCTCGACGCGCGGGTTCGCGGCGATTTCGCCGGTCTTGTGGTAGCCGCGGAGGTTGGCAACGTACACCGTGAAGCCGTCGGTGCGTACGGGCGAGACGGGGCGTACGCGCGGCTGTTCGCCGTCGATGGTGGCAAGGGTGGGGAACCGGTCGGCGCGGATGACGGCCTCGGCCAGCTCGCGAACCTCTTCAGGGCGCACTTCCTTCGGTTTCGGCTTTGCCATGGGTTGCCTCCGGGAACGCAGTGGGTGACCTCGCGCGGTCCCGGCAAGATAGCGCGGCGGCATCAGGGGTCAATACGGACACCGCGCATTCGTTGACCTCACCGCCGCCTTCCCGTTAGCTTGGCCGCGCATGTTCGCGTCCGCCGCAGTCATCGATCACCGCGGTAGCCCTTCGGGCGAGCCTGACGCACCCCGTCGTCACGGGCGGCGGGCGCGTTTTCCGTCGAAGCCATCCGAAGCATGACCTGGGAAGCCTGGCTGACGCTGGCGGTGATCCTGACGACGGTCGTACTGCTCGTCAGGGACACTGTCGCGCCCTCGCTGGCCGTGCTGGGAGCGACGATCGCGCTCATGGTAGCCGGCGTCATCACGCCGGCCGAGGCGCTCGCGGGCTTCAGCAACTCCGCGCCGATAACCGTGGCGGCGCTCTTCGTCGTGGCGCGCGCGGTGGAAAAGACTGGCGCGCTCCAGCCCATCGTGGGAGCCGTGCTCGGGAGCCGTGGCGACGGTCGCGCCGGGATGGTCCGCTTGCTCTTCCCCGTCGCCGGCGCCTCGGCCTTCCTCAACAACACGCCGATCGTGGCGATGTTCGCCCCGCAGGTGGCGGACTGGGCCGAACGGCGGGGTCAGCCGGCGTCCTGGTTCCTGATGCCGCTCTCCTTCGCCACCATCCTCGGCGGGATGGTCACGCTCATCGGTACTTCCACCAACCTGGTGATTTCAGGGCTCCTGGAGGCGGCGGGCTACGAGCCGATCGGGATGTTCGAGCTGACGCGGGTCGGGCTCCCGATCGCGCTGGTCGGCATCGTGGTGATCGTGCTCCTCGCGCCGCTGCTCCTTCCGGACCGGCGCATGGCCCGCCAGCAGTTCGAGGAAGAGCTGCGCGAGTTCAGCGTACACATGCGCGTCAGCCCGAACGGGCCGCTCGTCGGGCGGACGATCCAGGAGGCGGGGCTGCGGCACCTGCAAGGCGTCTTCCTCGTCGAGCTGGAGCGGCAGGGGCAGCTCTTCGCGCCGGTGTCCCCGGACACGGTGCTCGAAGCTGACGACCGGCTCATGTTCGTCGGCCGCGCCGACATGGTGGTCGACCTCCAGTCGATGCGGGGCCTCGTTTCCGCGGAGCGGGAACACGCCGTCCGGCTCGACGGCGACCACCACCGCTTCTTCGAGGCCGTGGTGAGCGAGGCGTCTCCGCTGGCGGGGAAGACGCTCAAGGAGACCGGGTTCCGGAGCCGGTACCAGGCCGCGGTGCTGGCGATCCACCGGGCCGGGGCGCGCGTGAACGCGAAGCTCGGTGACGTGCGCCTGAGGGCGGGCGATACGCTGCTCCTGATCAGCGATCCGGACTTCCAGAGCCGCTGGCGCGACAGGCGGGACTTTCTCCTCGTTTCCTCGATCGCGGGGACTCCGCCGACCAGCTCCCGCAAGGCGCTGCTCGTCGGCGCGATCACCCTCGGCATCGTCCTCGCCGCGGCACTCGGCGTGATGCCGATCCTCCACGCTGCCCTCGTGGGCGCTATCCTCCTCGTGCTGACCGGCGTGCTGTCCGCCGATGAGGCGCGCGGCGCCATCGACTTCGACGTGATCGTGCTGATCGCGGCCGCGTTCGGGCTGGGCGCAGCGATCACGTCGTCGGGCCTCGCACAGACCGTCGCCACCGCGATGATCGACATGTTCAGCCCGCTGGGCACTGTCGGCGTGCTGCTGTCGGTCCTGCTCGCCACGATCCTGTTCACCGAGCTGATCACGAACAACGCGGCGGCCGTGCTCGTCTTCCCCATCGCGATGGCTACCGCCACGACCGCGGGGCTCGACCCACGTGGGGTCGCGGTCGCCGTCGCGATCGCCGCGTCAGCGTCGTTCCTCACGCCGATCGGCTATCAGACGAACACGATGGTCTACGGCCTCGGCGGTTACCGCTTCACCGACTACGCCCGGCTCGGATTCATCCTGAGCATCATCGTGGTGCTGGGCATCCTCCTGCTCGTGCCGAGGTTCTGGCCGGCCTGAGGGCGACCCCGGCCATGGTCGGAACTGCGCGGGCGCGCCCTCGCAGGGATCCCCGCGTTCGCGGGGATGACGGGCAAGATTGGCGGCATCGCGCCCTCGCAGGGATCCCCCGCACCGGATCCCGCGGGGCGACAGGGGGCGGACACGCCGGTCCCCCCTTCACAACACCCGGTACCCGTTCCGCCGCGCCCCCCATTGGCCCCAGCCCCAGCCCTCGCCCCAGCCCTATGCCGTTCAACGGAGTCTGGTCGTATCGGCAAGCGCGTGCCATATTTAGCGTTTGTCTTGCCGCTCGCGGGCGCCGCGTGCGTACCGCCCGGGCGATGAACGATTCAGGAGGCAGGTCTTGAGCGGCGGTTCCAGCGAACTCAGCGTAATGAAGTTCGGCGGCACGTCGGTCGGCTCCGTGGACCGGATCCGGGACG
>DATMSC010000159.1:0-4006 GCA_035565595.1 Longimicrobiales bacterium
TGAACTCGTGGCTGTGCGCGACATCGATGCTGCGGTGCCGGAGTAACTCCGCCAGGTCATGGGCGCAACGGGGGTCGATGGGCCGACGCAGCCTGAAGACCTCCGGCTCGAACCCCCTGCGGCGGAACTCCCCAGCAAGCCAGCCGCAGCCGTTGGCAGGCCCGATCGGGCAGACGTCCACGCCGCGCGAGCGCAGCGATTCCGCGAGCTGCAGCACCATCGTCTCCGCGCCACCCGGCCCGTCCGACTCGAGGAGCAGGGCGACCCGTTTCACCGCCCGGTCAGCCATGGACCGCCCGCTTGACTGCACCGAGTCCGCGCAGCGCGGGCCGCGGCAGGAGACTGGCACCATAGAGCCCGAACGCGCCCCAGCGCCGGCCAGCGCGGTGCCGCATCGCCTCGCGCGCCGCGGCCCGCGCCGCGTCGGATTCGAGTTGCGTCAGATGGGCGTACGCAAGCCGACGGTACAGCTCGGCCTGTCCCCATTCGAAGGCCTCGCGCTCGGGACGATCGAGCCGTCGGAGCCGCGCGGCGCGGCGGCCGCTCTCCAGCGCCTCGTGGATCAGTTGCACCGTGTTCGAAGGCGAGGTCAGCGCGTCACCGGCACCGAGCCGATATCGCGTCAGCCGTGTCATGACGACGACGCACTCCGCAGCAGCGGCGATCCGGTGGAACCATTCATTGTCCTCAGCGCAGCGGAATGAGGTGTCGAAATCGCCAACCCGGCCACACAGGTCCCGCCGGACGAGCGCGCACGACGGGAAGACGAAGCTGCCGTAGAACAGGAGGCGGAACGCGTCGCCGTAGAAGCCGACGTGTCCAGCACCGTTGATCCGGAACCTGAACGGCACGAGCGCTCGGCCGAAGAAGGTGGCGGCATCGACGCCCAGGGCACGGAACACAGGGAACCCGTCCCTGAAACCGCGCAAACCCGGTATCGGAGAGCCGGCATTGTCGACGATCTCGCAGTCGCTCACGCACCAGCCCGCATCGGGCACCTGCGCGAGGGCTTCGAGCTGGACCGCGAGCTTGCCGGGCAGCCACACGTCGTCCGAGTCGAGAAACGCGACGATTTCGCCCTTTGCCTCGGCGATACCGCGGTTGCGCGCGGCCGCGGCGCCAGCGTTCTCCTGCCTGATCACCCGGACCGGGTGAGGGAAGCGACGACACACCTCCGCGGTAGCATCCGTCGAGCCGTCGTCGACAACCAGCACCTCGAGGGGCATCGGTTCCTGCATCAATGCGGACGACACGGCTGCCGGCAGGAGATCGGCCCGGTTGTACGTCGGGATGATCACCGAGACGGACGGCCAGTGTCCGCCGCGGCGCCGGAATCCTGAACTCTCAGCCACGGAACCACTCCCGCAGTTCGACGAACGCCGGCAGCGGGTCATCGAGGCGCAAGACCTCATCCTTCTTCCCCGGCCCGAACGCGGATACGAACTCGGCCACCGCGCGCAGGCGCCCGGGGACATTGGCGCCATTGGGCACCGCGCCCCGCAGTCTCGCCAGAAGGTGGTCCACTTCGCCGAGCGTCCACCGGCTCACGATACCCGCGCGATGGCTCTGGACCGGGGCGACGGGCGCCCCCAGCGCCGTTTCCACCAGCAACCTGGGAAAGTCGACGCCGGCGTCGAGCGCGAGCTGGAGCGAGCCCCAGAACCGTGCATTCACCTCCATGAGGTACGGCACCATCGTTTTCGCGTCGCGCTTGAATTCGACCATCGCCACGCCGTGCCACCCGAACGAATCCAGCAGCGCGCGCGACCGCTCGACGAGCTGCTGGTCGGGCGCCACGCTCCTCCTCGTCACGCTCACGCCGCCGGAAGGCGGCTTCTCCCGGATCCGCTCGTGCGCGAAGCTCGCCAGCACGGCGCCGTCGTGCTTCAGCAGGAATACTCCCGTGCCCGGACCCGTGATGCGCTCCTGGACGAGCACCGGGAACGCCGCGGCAGGGAGCGATCGAAGAGCCACCCGGAGCTCGTTCGGGTCCGCGGCGTGCACCACGGACATCTTCACCCGCTGCCGCCCGTCGCCGGCCACCGATCGCGCGGGCTTCGCGACGACCGGGTAGCGCAGCCTGCCATTGCGCCACCGATCGTCGTCCGGCGACGTGACCTCGATCTGCGGCGGCGTTGCGATCCCGACCGAAGCCGCGGCCGCCATCACGCGTGCCTTGTCGCTGACCGCCGCGTACACCTCGAGCGGCGGGAACGGTATGATTGCGTTGGCGAACCGGTCGCGGGTCGACAGCGTCGCGAGGAGCGACGCATCGCTCACGGGGAGGAGCAGCCGCGCACCCGCGCGGTGGACCACGTCCGCGACGGCGGCGGAGAACGCGTCGGGCTCGAGCAGCGGATCCGGCACCGGCACATCGCCCGCGGCGTACCGAGAGCTCCCGGCCAGGGAATGGCCCCGCCGCGAGCACACCACGACGCGGAACCCCGCCCGGCCGAGCGACCTGACGATCGCCAGTGCGGTGCGCTCGCCGCCATCCGTTACGACGACGGCGTGGCCGGTCCGCCTCCGCTGCATCACCGCGTCCCCAGCACCCCCACCACCCGCAGCGCGAGCCCGTGGGCGGTCATTCCCGCCGGCACGTTCGCGCGCGCAAACTCGAACGCCGGCGCCCAACCCTCGACTTCGGTAACCCCGGCGATCCCGAACGCAGCCTCGTAGCCGGCGGCCCGGGCGGCGGAAGCGACCGCGGGGGACCGGATTCCATACGGGTAGGCGAGCCACGGGCGGAAGCTGGAAAACCGCTCCCGCAGCCAGTCGAACGGACGCCGCAGCTCGTCGCGCAGCGCGTCCGGCGAAAGCCTGTCCAGGCTCGCGTGGCTCCAGGAGTGGGATCCGATGGTGATCCCCGGCATGCGCGCCGCTGCTTCGAGATCTCCAACCGTCGCGATGCGTGCGTGTGACGGGACCCGCCCTACGCGGATCCGGGCGCCCATCGCCCACTCCGTGATCGGCGCGTCCAACCCGTTGAGCTCGGCCAGCAGCCGCTCCCGCAGCTCCGGGTCCACCTCGCCGGCGACGGGATCGGCCAGCGCGTCCCACCAGCAGGCGCGGCTGCCGAGCAGCCCGGGCGCCACGAAGATGGTTGCCGGCATTCCGCGGGCGACCACTTCCCGTACGCCGTCGGTGACGGCGCCGGCATATGCGTCGTCGAAGGTGATGGCCACGCGCGGACGTCCGGAGCGTTGCCGCGAGCCGCGGAGCAGCACATCGAGCGGTACCACGTCGGCAAACCGCCGCAGCGCATCCAGGTGCTCAGCGAAACGGTTGCGCGGCAGGTGGAGTGACGAATCACCGGCGCGGGGCGCGTGGTCGGGAGCGATGTCGTGGTACGCCAGCACCACCGAACGCGCGACCCGCATCCGCGCGGCGAGCCTGGCGCCACCGCCGGCGACGAGTGCGGTTTCGAGCCACCGCCGCGCAGCCGCGCGCATCGTCACCGCCCGGGCACCGTGCCGGGGTGTGGCGACGCCGCCCGCGGGTCGTACAGAACGCTCGGTCTCAACCACGGTCCGCGGCCGGGAACCGCTGCGTACACTGACGACTCGACGGGTACCGCCGCGCTTTCGGCGACCTTGAACACAGCCAGGGTGAGGCCCATGATCCCCCACAGGATGCAGCCGTACGCCTGGGACAGGAACGTCCCCGCAACGGCGGCGCCGACGATCACCGCACCCATCGCGTCGGCCATCCCGCTGAGCTCGCGGGACACGGGATCGCCCCGGATCCTCGCCCTCCGACGCAACCTGATCACTTCGACGGCGGTCACCAGGAACGCGCCGACAAAGGCGGCGAATCCGACGAGCCCCAGCTCCGCCGCCACCTCGACCCACACCGAGTGCGCCGCCGAGAACTTCACACCGATCCCTTCGTTCAGGAGGCGCACGATCGTGGGGTGCAGCCCTTCGGCCACCGAGAAGTTGTGGATGCCGACGCCGAGGACGGGGTTCTGCAGCGCGTAACCGACGCCACGCGCCCAGATCTGGCG